>CAZCEM010000097.1:0-7504 GCA_964497555.1 uncultured bacterium | reverse complement strand
TATGTTGGCAGTCCCCGCGCTGGCTTGGGCTGGGGAACATGTTCAGACACTCACATTTACTGCTCCCGCCATCTACGCCAAGAGCGGATATTCAGTTGTCACGATGACCGACGCGAGGAACATCGGCGACGCCGGCGCTCCGTCTTTGCCTTCAGTTAGCTGCTGGTTCGTTCTGCCGCCGGGGGAAAGAGCTGAGAATGTTAAGCTTCACCATGAAGTCTGGGAAACGCTCCCCGGCCGCTACCTCGTAGCTCCGAACGAAGCTCCCCAGAGACTCAGCAATCCCGTATATATCCCGACGCCCCCGGATCCCGGCATCTATAAGAGCCCCAGCGACTATCCCGCCCAGGCGGTCTCCGACCTTCAGACCATGCTGAAACGAGGCGTGTCTGTGGCGAGCTGTCTGGTATGGCCCGTTCGCTGGAATCCAATGACCGGCGTCATCCAGTATCTCTCTTCGGCGGAATTGGTGGTGTCATCAGCGCCGGGTGAGTTGGAGATGGACTCCTTCAACCGATTCTACCGAGGCGACCGGCGGACGCAGGACTGGATTTCCCGCCGTGTCGTCAATCCGGGCGGCGCTTGGCAATACCCCTGGCGGGATAACGCCGATGTCGATGGATTGTATATCGTGTGTGCTTCCAGTCTGGTGGACGACATGATGGACTATGTCAACTGGCGCCACGCGCGAGGCGTTCAAACCTATATTGAGGACGTCGCGGTTCTCACCGGCAATGAAGACGGTCTGGATGATCAAGACAAGATCCGCAACGGCATCATCAACGCTTACACCGATTTGGGCGTGGATTATGTGCTCCTGGTCGGCGATGATGAAACCATTCCCCATCGAGGTTTTTATGTGTTTCTCGACCAGAACTCGATTGACACTGACATCCCCGCCGATCTTTATTATTCCGGCTTAGATGGAAACTGGAACCGCGACGGCGATGCATACTGGGGCGAACCGCAGGAATCTGACGCGCTGAGCGAGGTTTATATCGGCCGGCTGCCGGTTGACACCCCCGGCGAGCTGATGAACATCCTTAACAAGATCATCATGTACACCGACGAACCAGTGGTGGAAGACATCCAAACCGCGCTTATGGTCGGTGAGGACCTCGGCTGGGCCGTCTGGGGTGGTGACTACATGGATGAGATTTACGAGGGTTCCAGCAACTACCGTTACCGCACCGTCGGTTTTCCAGAGCGTTTCCAGCGCACTAACCTCTACGACCGCGATAGAACTTGGGATCCCATCACCAACCTTGCGCCGCTTATCTCCAGCGGTCAGCACTTCATTCACCACCTCGGCCACGCCAATAGCTGGTACGCACTGAAGTTTCAATATAATCAAGTTAGCGACCAGACGCTTCGGAATGACGGCGTCCACAACGGCTTCAATGTCGTCTGGTCGCAGGGATGCTACGCCGGCGCCTTTGACAATCGCGGTACTGAACCCGGTCAGTACGGAGGCGACTGCATCGCCGAGCGGTTCACAGTGGAAATCAGCCACGGCTTTGTTGCATATATAGCCAACTCCAGATACGGCTGGGGCAGCGGCGGCGACACAAACGGCGCCTCTCAGCACTACCACCGCGAATTCGTGGATGCGATGTTCAATGAAGACATAACGGTCATCGGTCAAACTCATGAGGATTCCAAAGAAGACACCTCCCCCTGGATAAACGACAGCGTCATGCGGTGGTGTTATTACGAAATCAACCTTTTCGGCGATCCAATGATGGATATGTGGACGCGGGAGCCCGTTGAATTGGAGGCGGGATACGCTCCGGTCATCCTCATCGGCGAAGAGACGTATCCGGTGAATATCCCGGGTGTCTCCAACGCGACTGTGTCGCTTTCGCGGAACAACGAAATCATCTCAGCCGGTCATACCGACGGCGACGGTTTCATCTCCCTGGAAATCCCCGAACCTATTCTACCGCCAGGTCCGGTTGACCTGACCATCATCGCCCATGACCATTTTCCTCTGAGGACCCACGTGCAGTCGGCTTCCCCCGACATTGGTTTTCCCTGGGTGGTAAACGTGATAATCCGGGACGAGGGACTGACCGCTGACGGCAGACCCGACGCCGGGGAGAGGATAAACCTTACGCCGGTGGTCTCAAATCTTGGACACGGCGCCTTGACGGGATTGAGGGTAGCCGCTGCCTCCGAGGATAACTTTATCTCCTTTGAAAACAACTCCATTGAGTATCCCGATATTGCGGGCGACCGACAGTCAGCTCCTCGCGGACCACTTTTTCTTGCTATACATTCAAACTGCGAAGACCTTCATGAGGTGCCCATTCAACTGACTTTTACAGATGCTGAGGACAACGAATGGCAGCAGGAAATCTCCTTCCTCGTTCACGCACCTATCTTCTCCGAGAGCCTGATAACGGTGCTGGATGAGGAAAACGGCAACGCCAATGGGAGGCTGGATCCAGGCGAAGACGTCTATTTGGCTTTTTCGCTCTCCAACACAGGCTCCGGCAGCGCTCATAATCTTTCGTTGCAGCTTACCTCCGGCAGTCAGACTATTGAAGTGCTGGAAGGCGAATCCTCGCTGAACCTCCTCGAACCGCTGCGGATTGGCAGCTTTACACCCAACTTCCGCGTGCGCGTCGCAGAGGACTGCCCTGATCCTTATCGCTCGTTCCTCTACCTGACGATGAGCAGCCGCGGCAGCGCCGTTCACTCTTTTATCATCAACCTGAAGATCGGAGGAAGCTTCAACGGCTTTGACAACGCGGATGCTGAGTTGTGGCAGCATGAGATCCTCGATGGCGATTACAGCGACCAGTGGCATTACTGCAACAACGACAACCATACCTTCAATGGCTCGGGCTGCCTGAAGGTCGGCGACCAGGACGCCGGCAGTGAATACCAAACGCTGCTGAACTGCGCCATTTACATGCCTCCGTTTGAGGTGACCGGTCCTCTCCAGATGATGTTCTGGCACAAGATCGACGCCGAGGTCAGCCAGGCGCATCCCGGCTACGCTTACGACGGTGGGTATGTTGAAGTATCGGCCGATGGCGGGGACTGGGAATTGCTTATGCCGGGCGTGAGCGGTGAAGGCAGCTATCCCTATGCTTTTCGTCGTGGCGGCTCACCCAGCCCTATGATGCAGGACCAGCCCTGCTTCTCCGGACAAACCGACTGGGAACAGGTGGTCTTTGACCTGACTTCCTATCGGGATACCGAAGTTCAAATACGCTTCCACTTTGGATCCGACGGCTCAACCAACGGTCTGGGCTGGTGGATAGACGACGTCGAGTTGATGCTGCCAATGGATTTGGCTCCGCCGGAAGACTTGACCGGCGCCGCCTCCCGCAATGGAATCACCCTGAATTGGGCCACCCCCACCCCCTCCCGTGACGGCGGCCTGGATGACAACCTGCTGTTGGGATATTACATATACCGCAACGACAGGCTTTGGCGCCGCCTGGACACGCTGGTATATGTGAACCACTTCTTCGACAATCTCCTCAGCATTCCCTCCGGACGCCTTTCTTATATGGTCTCCGCCTTATATACCAAAGGCGAGAGCATGCCCAGCAACTTTTTGAATATAAATTGGGTGAACGGGATAGATGAGACGACCCTGGCGCTTCCAAAGGATTGGGCGCTGTCAACAGTCTATCCGAATCCCTTTAACAGCGCGACTCGCATCGACTACGCCGTGCCTGGCGCCGGCCTGTTCCATCTGGCGGTGTACGACCAATTGGGACGTGAGGTCAAAAGCCTGTTCCGTGGAACGCGGCAGCCGGGTCGTTACACGGCGGTTTTCCAAGCTGAAGGCTTGCCTTCGGGAATCTACATCGCCCGCATGGAGACTCCCGCTGGCAATCACTCCGCCAAGATGGTTTTAATTCGGTAGGAGTGGCAGCGACGGACAGACAAAATGACGAAACGGGACGCCAACGCGGTGTCCCGTTTTGTTTAATGGAGTCGATTAAGAAGCGGCTTGACTTTTTCTCCACTCACTCCGATTGATTGTCTGCCCACCAATCTCGCAAATAGACGCGAAGGTTCTGCTGAGACATATCGGTTAGGTCTTCGACGGAGATTCCGGCGTTCAGCAGCAGCCGAAACAGTCGCGGCGATGCGGTGAGCCCGATTCGAGCGCGGTTATCCGAAGCGAGAATCTCCCGCGCCTGCGAACTTAAGGCCTCACCTGACGGCAAAGAGGGCTTTCCGTCGTCTTCCATCAGTACAAATCCACCACTCTGGCTTAGGATTGACAAATCATTCGCCTTTAAGCGGCTGACCGGAACCTGAAACAGCATCCAACCGCGGCTGATACGGGCGGCTTTGACAGCGGTTTCAGTTCTGTCCACCCGGCACAGCAATCCCACTCCCGCCTGACGGCAGTTTTCCGCCAGCGTCTCAAATTGAGCTGCGGATTGACGCTTTAATATGCCTTCCATCAGTTCGCTGCAGTCCACGAAGGACAAGCCCAACCTTGCCAGAGACCGCAGAGCTTCCAGCGATTTGGGCGCGGACTTATAGGGGATAACCGTCATCAAGCCGCGAAAAGACGGAGGCTCGACGCGCTTGTGGGTGGAATCCACCGCCAGTGGGAGCCCGCGCCGCTCAGCCAGACCGCGGGCGGTTTCCAGGCCCGCGATGAGGTCTTCGAGGCTGAGGTGTTTCCGCTCCTCTTTCAGATTCATAATGATTATGTCGGCGGGATATTCGACGCCCTTGACGGTCTTGAATTCCGGTTGGCCTGGTGGTTCTAATCCGATGAATTCCGTCCCTCCATCGCGGCGGGTAATCCAGTTCGCTTGGTCGAGGTCGGACGCCAATGGTTTAGGATAATCAGCCAGTGCTGCGGCGCAGTGATAGACCATGTCGCCGACGGCTTTCAAAATCTCCGGCTTGATGGCGCCGGCGGTGTCGCAGGGTGTGTGGTAGTTAGGATGCGGACCGCGCGCGCCGATGACGTAGGAAGGGATGCCGGCTTCCTCAAAGGAGGCGTGGTCGCTGCCTTGATACAAGCCCCAGAACTCCAGCGCCGATAAAATTGTATCGGGATAGTCCGCGAACATCATGTCCCCCAGGCGGGGAAACTCATCCAACCCCCCGATTCCCACTGAACCATCGCCCTGCCCGACCATGTCCATATTTATCATGCTTACGATGGTGCAGCCGCCGACAGGCAGCCTTTCAACCATCTTCTTCGAGCCGACCAGACCTTCCTCTTCGCCCGCAAAACCGGCGAACAGCAGGGTTCGTCTATGTCGAATCGGCGATTCAGCGAACACCCGCGCCAGTTCCATGACAGCGGCAGTTCCGGAAGCGTTGTCATCAGCCCCCCGGTAGATGTTCCCCATGGCATCTACTCCGTGATGGTCCATGTGCGCGCCGATTAGGACCGCCTCTTGTTGCAGTTTATCATCCGTCCCCGGCAGCACTGCCACAATGTTGCACGTAGGCCGCTCCGGGTAGTACTGCCCGCTGACCTGCAGTTCCGCTGTCAATGACAAGCGGCGGCTGTCGGGTTGTCGGGTTTCATCCAGCCGCTTCTTCCACTCCTGCCGGGTCAGTCCGGTTTCTTTCAGCAATGAATCTGCAACGTCCGAAGATATCCAGGCAGCGGGCAGTTCCGCGCGATAGAATCCTTCACCGAGGGTGGCGTACTTGGGCACCACCTCGTCGGTCACCAGATAGCCGACTGCCCCTTTGGCAAGCGCGGTGGAAGACTTGAAGCCGTTGAGCAGTTCCCGGTCCCATTCCACATTAGGAAGTTCGGGTCCTCCTCGCAGCGCTAAGACCACCGTCCCGGTGACGTCGATGCCGGCGTAATCGTCCCAGCCCTTTTCCGGCGCGCTGACGCCAAAACCGACAAACACCAGCGGGCCGTGTACTTCCCCGAAGCCGGAATACTTGAAGATATTGTATTCCTTCCACATAAAGGCGGTGTCGATACGACCGTCTTCGAAGCGGAAAACCAGCTTGGTGGGCTTCGAGTATTCCCCGGCGCCGTAGGTGAATCGCTGCTGGAAGCCGTCTTCGCCGAAGGGAGCGGTCAAATCCAACGACCGGTAGTAACCGCAAAGGAAGCGGTCGGCTTTGTCCGCGCCGTCGAAGCCGCTGTATCGACCGCGCAGGGAGTCGGAGGCTAGAACCGCCACGTGACGCCAGGCTCGTTGGCCGTCGAAGCCGGAATCCCAGTCCGAACTGCCTGGCAGAGGCACCGCCGCTAAAAACCTGGTAGCTGTGGTCAGGCATAAAGCGAAAATGCTTAGTGAAAAACAAACTCGAATGAATTTCATATTCCACTCCCGATGAAGCATAAACAGGGGCAGTCTTTCAAGCGAATTTAACCATTAAACATAAACTAAATGATTACAAATTGCAAGCCGGCACGAATTGTCCGGTTGAAGGGGGGATTTTAGTCCCTTAGTTAAAACCATTGATTCGCTTTTTAGGCGCTTTCGCCTTTAACATCCAGAAAAATCACTTGAGAAACTGTCTGTGGATGCTTATCTTTATCGTTTGGAATTTCATGGCGGACAGAGACAGAAGCAGCCAATCATATATTGACAGTCGGCGGATCCGGTTTCTGCGTCGGTGAGCTAATCCGTTCCTTCTTTAAGAACCTCCACACAAAGCGCCCGAAGAACCCAAAGGAAAAATGGCTCTTAGTCTGCTGGTCTTTCATTACTAGCAACCAGCAACGAAAGGGAAAGCCTGATGGCGGGTGGTTGTGACATCGACTGTTTTGCTCGCCTTTAGAAATATAGTCGGAGATAAAATGCCTTTGAATCGTCAGTCAGTCCAGACAGTGATTGACCAGTTGCGCTCCTCCTTCACAGTGGAGGGAGGCGACATTCAGCTCTTGAATGTCAGCGAAGACGGCGCGGTGGAAGTCCAGCTGAGCGGCGTGTGCCACGGCTGCGCCATGTCCCAGATGCACCTGAAAATGGGCGTCGAACAGTATTTGAAACAGGTTGTCCCTGGAGTGAAAGAAGTCGTCATACTCGAGGCGACAGCGGATAAGGATTTTTAGTCTCTCGGCGAATGTCGCCAATGTTCCCCTCAAACGGGCGGAGCGACAGACATTTCTGTCGGTGAAGATTGATGGAAGCTCATCTGCGACAGTCAAGAGTATCTGTCGCAATGGCTCACAGAAGGTTTTTAAAGAATGCAGGAAATCCCCAGCGATTTAATCATACGCCGCGCGCGAGACGGCGACCGCCCCGAAATGGGACGCATTCACAGCCTCAGTTACCCGAATATCGAGGTCACTCTGGAAGAGCGTGTGGAGCGGTTTCGGACCAATCCCCGCATCGCCTTGGAGGACCATTGGGTGTGCGAGCAGAACGGTCGTCTTATGGGCATGTTCGCGTTGTATCCGTTCAACATGTACCGGCTGGGAGCGGTCATCCCGACCGGGGGCATCGGCCAGGTGGCGGTGCCGCCGGAAGCCCGGCGCGGCAGCGTCGCATACTGGATGATGGCGCGTGCGGTTGAAATTATGGATCAGAAC
>CAZCEM010000096.1:0-7552 GCA_964497555.1 uncultured bacterium | reverse complement strand
CGTCTCGGTTGACAAGCGCGACGCGTATCCTACGCAGGCTTACAGTTTTCAATGATTAGATTTCAAATCGAATGCTCGATTCGGTTCTCAGTTTAATAGAAGTGGGCATCGCCATCGGCGGCAAGCCGTTATTCAGCGGCATCAGTTTCACCTTGAACCGCGGCGAATTCGCGGCGGTGACCGGTCCCTCCGGCATTGGTAAGACCACCTTCCTGCGAGCGGTCGCTGGTCTTATTGACATCTCTACCGGAACGATATTCTTCCACGGTCAGCCGCCTGCATCCACCCTTTGCCCGGACGGACGGCGCCGCGGCTATCCCGCGTACCGCCGAAAGGTGATGCTGGTCGAACAACAGCCGATACTCACGGACGACAGCCTCGAAGCCAATCTCCGCCGCCCTTTCAGCTTCCGGGTTGCCGATCGTCGGCTTTTCCCCGAAGAGAGGATGCGAGAGCTGCTCGAGTTGAGCGGTCTGAGTGAGATTCCCCTCGATAAACCAGCAGGCGAGTTGTCGGTCGGGCAGAAACAGCGGGTGTCGCTTATCAGAGCCTTGTTGCTGCAGCCGGAGGCTTTACTGCTGGACGAACCCACCAGCGCCTTGGATCCGGACGCGGAAGCGGCAATGGAAAACCTGCTGCGCCAGGAAACAGCTCGCGGGCTGTGCGCTTTCATCGTCACCCATTCGCCCGCTCAAGCCGGCCGCCTGTGCTATCGCCACCTCGATTTGCTGCTGTATTCTCTCGCCAAGCAGGAGAACAACAGCGCCGGGGAATCCCGCTGATGAGCGCCATACATCTCAACAGCTTGGATCTGCTGGTATCGACCGTTCTGGTGCTGATGACCGGCGGCATAAGTCTGGCGCTGCGCCTTGAGCTGGAGAAGAAGCTGGCATTGGCGGCAGCGCGCACCGTCGTCCAGCTTCTGCTGATAGGCTACCTGCTGCGGTTCGTGTTCCAGATTAACAGCCCCTGGCTGCTGTTCTTGGTGCTGTTTGCGATGATCGCCGTCGCGGCGCACACAGCCGTCGGCAGACTCAGCCGAACCTTGCGTGGAGCGCAGGGCTACGCTCTGTTCTCGCTGACCGTCACCGCTCTTGTCATCACATTCACAGTAACATCGGTCGTCATCAACGTAGATCCTTGGTTTCAGCCTCGCTACGTCATCCCCTTGATGGGCATGGTGCTGGGCAATGCGATGACCAGCATATCGCTGTGTCTGGACCGGTTGTTTGAGGAGTATTCACTTCATCGCCAGGAGGTGGAGGTCGATCTTGCGTTGGGCGCCACGCGCTGGGAGGCTGCTCAGAGGCCGCTTCGCAGCGCCGTGAGGCTGGGGATGATCCCCATGATAAACTCGATGATGGTGGCAGGCATCGTATCGCTGCCGGGTATGATGACGGGACAGATACTGGCGGGGCAGGATCCGCTGGAGGCGGTCAAATACCAGATTGTGGTGATGTTTATGATTTCAGCAGCGACCGCGCTGGGGTGCATCCTGACGGCTGTTATCGTCTATCGGCGGCTGTTCAACGAAAAGCACCAGCTCCTCGCCCATCTCATCCAGCCGAGACGCAAGAAGAGATAACAGTCTTCCTTATCATCAGATGACAGGAATAATGATGTCAATGCTTCTTTTTTCTTTGGCTGAACGCACTTTCTGCGCATTCTATTAAGGGGTGCATTTAATCCTGAGCATATTGCTTAACGGTACGGGTGCATTCTTTGTATTCCAGCTTTCGCGGGAATGATGCGCCTTCAGCGCATTCTTTGTATTCCAGCTTTCGCGGGAATGATGCGCCTTTGACGCATTACCTCAGTTGCAAAAAAGAAAATGCACCCCTTAATACGCGTTGATGAGAGTTATTTGCAAGGATAGATTTTAAACTAATTGGGTACAGTATTTGCTACTTCTATACCGGATAAAAAGGGTAGATGATGTTTAAGGGGGAGAGCCGAAGAATATTAATCTGGAGAAGTGTTGCTGATTGCTTTTATTTTTATTATCACATTATTTTATCCATTGTACTGCGCTCAAACCTATTCGCGAGCGCTGTCACCCTGATCCATGAGTTTAAAGGAGGTTGTAATGCCCATGCGCTTGGAGGTTGTTTCCCGGCTGGTCATAATCTGCCTGGTGTCTGCCATCCCGATAGCGGCGTCGGATCAGCTCCCTGACCTTGCCACCCCAACAGCTGCCTTGGCTGTATCGGACCACGAAGCGCTCGGAATCTCTATCAGCGCGGACATCGCGGGTTTTGAAACCACAACCTATGTCGTCAGGAATGCGGTCTATGACCGGTTCGAGGTCGGAGAGGAGGGGGTTACGACGTGGGAAGGCTGGCCTGAACTGCCGATAGTGGCTCGGACGGCGCTGGTGCCGCCGACAGCTCCCGTCGGTCTGCGCGTGAACTCCATCGAATCTGAAATCGTCGAGGGCATCTCGCCTTTCATCGCGCCTCAATTGTTTGGCCCTGAGAATGCCGACCTCCCTGGAGAACCCGCTCAGGAATACCTGACCTTCGACGGCTTCTGGCCCCCCGAAGCGATCACCCTTGGTCAACCGGCCATCCTGCGTGGCTACCGGTTGGTGACGGTGCTGATGTATCCTTATCAGTACAATCCCGGCACCGGCGAGATGCGCGTGAACCACTACTTCGATTACGAACTGACCTTCGACTCCGGCGAAGTCGTCAATCCGGTGTTGAATCCGGAACGATCCCGACGCTCCATGTACGTCGATATGATGCTGCAAGACCTGGTCGTCAATCCGCCGGCTGAGCCTCAGCGCGACGAGCTGCGCTGCGGCTCTTATTTGTACATCGTCCCGCAGGTGAATGGGCTGGACGCCATCATCGCGCCTCTGATTGAATGGCGCACCCGGCAGGGACATCGGGTGGTGGTGGAGCATCTCGCCAACAACGCCGCTGCAGCGCAGATTGGGCAGGTCATCAGACAGGCTTATGAAAGCGACGACCCGGTGGAGTTTGTCACGCTGGTGGGCGATGCCAATCAAAGCGCCTATAATTTATCCGTCGATGCTTCAAATATAGGAGACTATACCTACACTTGCCTCGATGGGAATGATCCGCTGCCCGACATTGCCCTCGGGCGCCTGTCTGCTTCCAATGAGACGGAGATGCGCCGAATCGTTAATAAAGTGGTGACATACGAGACCAATCCCTATATGCAGAACACCGACTGGTTCAAGCAGGGCGGGGTGGTCGCGGGGCATGTCGGCAACGGTCTGGGTACGGTGCTGGTTGCTAAGTACAACCGGAAACTGCTGCTGGAGCACGGCTGGCGGGAGGTTCGCGGGTGGTACCACAACGTCAACGGTGAGATAACCAGCAATCAACCTTTCATCACCGAGACCCTGAACTGGGGCGTCTCGGCGTTCAGCTATCGCGCCTATCAATATATGAACGGCTTGTCGCAGCAGGTTTTATGGGACCTTCCCAACACCAACGGACGCTGGCCGATGGTTTCGGCCATCTCCTGCAACACCGGCGATATAAACAACACGACCGGGTATTCCGAAGTCTGGCTGCGCTCAGCCGGCGGAGCCATTGCCAGCATCGGCACCGCCACCTCCGGAACCGCACCCCAGTATAACAATATGGTGTCAGCGGGCCTCTGGAAAGGCCTCTATCGTCTGCGGATGCACAATCCCGGCTGGGCGCTGGTGTATGCCAAATATGAGCTGTGGCGCACCTACGACGGATTCGACGGTAGATATGCCGGATTCATGGAGTGGAACAACCTTATGGGCGACGCGGGACTGCAACTCTGGACCGACATCCCGCAAATAATCGACGTGGAATATGACGCGAATATCGCGCTGGGTCAGAGCGTCTTTATTGCCTGGGTTTATGACCATGCGAGCGGAGACCCGGTGGCGGACGCTCAGGTCTGCCTGTATAAAGCCGGCGACGTTCAAATCATCGGCTATACCGACCAGGAAGGCATCGCCAGGCTGAGCGTGCCTTGCGATGAACTCACCGCCGGCCGAGCGATGGTGACCGTCACCAAGCACGACGTTAAGCCTTTTCTGGGCACGGTCGATGTAGTCTCAGCGGACTATTATTTCGGCGCCGAGCAGTTCACTCTGGACGACGTCAACGGCGGCGACGGCGACCATTCAGCCAATCCCGGCGAAAGCATGATCATCGACGTCAATGTCATGAACTTTGGTTCCGAGCAGCCGGAGGGCGGATTGGTCGTCAACGGCGAATCGCGCTCGAATTGGGCGCAGGTAGTCGGCGGGCCGTTCAACATGAATCAAGCGCCTCAGCCTGGTCAGGGCGCAATTGCTTCACTTGTAGTGCAGGTCAGCCCCGATGCTCCCGATGGCAGCGAGATTCCAATCGACCTACGGATAATCAACGGCGACCGCTCCTGGAACTCCGCGCTGTCGTTTGTGGTAGCCGCTCCTAAGCTCACAATAACCGATTGGACTTTCGAGGGTGGGGCAATAGACCGGGGGCAGATAAAATACCTTAACATTGAGGTCACCAATGTCGGGCACAAAGCCATCGCGCCGTTCCAAGCCACCTTGTCGAGCAGCTCGGACGTGATAATGGTGCGGGTGCCTCGCGCCAACTATGACCAGCTTGCTCCTAATCGCAGCGAGACGATCAACGGAGATCAATTTCGGGTGCAAGCGCATGTCTTTTCCATCCCCGGCATGACGGTAACGCTGCAATTGACGGCCGAGAGCCAGGCGGGATTTCACGACACGACCAGTTTCTCGTTCCGGCTGACGGGACCTGCGACGACCGATCCCTTCGGTCCCGATAAATACGGCTACGTCTGTTTCGACAACGGCGACGAAGGCTGGGAAATGGCGCCTCGGTATAATTGGATTGAAATTGATCCGAATCAGCGCGACCGCCGATTCAACGGCGTCAACACCCAAATCCGCGACACTGGCGATAATCAGGACCAAAACACCGTCGTGGCGCTTCCGTTCCCCTTTCAATATTACGGTCAAGTGTTCGACTCCTTGACCATCTGCTCCAACGGCTGGGTGGCGTTCGGCAATCAGCGCGACTTCCTGGATTTCCGCAACCGGCACATTGCCGCAGCCGAGGGTCCGGATGCGCATGTCTGCGTCTTCTGGGACAATCTGGTCGTCAATCAGGGAGGCATATACACATACTTCGACGCTGACAGCGGCCGTTACATCGTGGAATGGAGCCGCCTCAACCGCTTGGGCGGCGGTGAGGCGGAAACCTTCGAACTCATTCTGCACGATATTATCCAACACCCGACGTACACTGGTGACGGCATCATCCTTTTCCAATACCTGGACGTGGTCAACGGGGCAACGGCATCTCGCAATGACTCGCCCTACTGCACCATAGGCATCGGCAACCTCGACGACAGCGACGGATTGGAATATACCTATTGGAATATATTCAATCCAGGCGCTAGACGCCCGCTTGCGGACGGGTTGGCCATAAAGTTCACCACCGCCGTCGAATTCATTACCGGAGTGCTGGCGGGAGCGGTGACGGACACCGCTGACGGGCAGCCGATAAGGAGCGCGCAGCTCACCACCAGTCGAGGCTTCTGGGGCGAGAGCGATTCCACCGGCTCGTTTTACATCGACGATATTTTGATCGGCGACCATTACACGGTAGCCGTCACCGCGCAGGGTTACAATCCGGCCGAGGATGACAACAATGGAGAAGGCTTCTCCATCGCCGAGGATGAGACGACATGGGTGAATTTCAGCTTGCTGCATCCGGAATTCAACATTGACGTGGATCATTTCCATTTTCAGTTGAACGCTGAAGATACCTTAGGGACGGAGCTGGTGCTGCATAACGACGGCAATGGGCCCTTGGATTACGCCAGCCGATTCACGGCCGCGGAGCATGATTCCGGAGCGGCTGGGCCCGAACAATGGGATACATTGATGGTCATTCCCGCGGGCATCATCGTCGATGATTCCAGGCTCAAGGCGGTGACATTTGTTCGCGACCATTGGATTGTGGCGGGCGGGGTTTCCAACGAGGATTTAGATAACTTGTTCTATATCTTTGACCGGCAGGGTCAGTTCCTCAATGCTGTTCCTCAGCCGCCCAATCCCAGCAGCTATGGTTTGCGGGACATGACCTTCGACGGCGAGAACATCTTCGCGGCCTTTCAGGACAGCAATATGGTGCTGCGGCTGAATCCTGAAACCCTTGAGGAAACCGGACGCTGGACCGTGCCGGGGCGTCTGCGAAGCCCCTCCAATATCACCCGCGACCGGGATGGCTATTTCTGGCTTTCGGCGATAACGAACAACATGTTCAAATGCGAACTGGTCGGCGATACTACTTTGGTTGAGGTTCAAAACTTTTCGATGCGCGACCCCCGCGACAACGCCACGCTGAGGATAAACGGCATTGAATGGTTTCGCGACGACCCTGACGGCTTCTACCTTTACATCGTCACCAACAACGCGCCTCTCGGCATCGACAACCCCGACGGGCGGCTGCCGCAGGTGAGCATGTACAAGATGAATCCCATCAGCGGCGAGATACGTTTTCTCAGCAATCCGCCCGCATTGCTGAGAACCGACGGAGGCCGCGGCGGCATGTGCATCACGCCCAAATGGAACAACATGTACTGGGCTATGGCAGTGGTTCTCGACAATTCCACCGAAGGCGACCGGATTGCGGTGCTGGACCTGGCGCCCAATTCGAGCTGGGTTGATTATACTCCGCGGTTGGCGTCATTGGAACCCGGCGAGATTCTACCGATACGGATGCTTATCAACGCCGCGGATCTCGACACCGGGGCTTATGCGGTGGAGATAGAATTCCGTCACAACGCCGGCAGGGGACTTACGCGGGTACCGGTAACGCTGCTCATCACAACCTCGAGCGCTCCGAGGGAGCAGGCGCAGCCGCTGGAATATGCTCTGGAGCAGAACTACCCCAATCCCTTCAATCCCGCCACCACTATCTCTTACGCGGTTAAATATCCCGGATGGACGCGGTTGACGGTCTATGACCTGCTGGGGCGCGAAGTGATGACGCTGGTGGAGGAACGCCAGTCGCCGGGGCGGTACTCGGTGGCTCTGGACGGCGCCAATCTGGCGGCGGGGATGTATTTCTATCGTCTTCAGACCGGTGAGTTCAACTCGGTGAGGAAGATGCTCTTGCTGAAATAAGTTGGCAAGTTTCAGGTCGCTCTTTCCACGGGGGATGCTTGACCGGCGCAGGCGTCTTTGCGAGCCTGTCGCAGGCAGGCGAAGCACTCTATCTTCGCCGGGGAGGATGGACTTTTAGAGTCGGTCTGATAATGCTGAAAACTGACGCGCCACGAATCTCGCGGCATCATTCCAGCGAAAGCTGGAATCCAGTAAGTTACGTAAATTCAAGATGTTCTCTGGATTCCTGCTTTCACAGGAATGATGCATTTCGGAGCATTTTACCCTCAATTTGTAATTATCGGACAGACTCTTTCAGTCCGCTCTCCTAGAGGCCGGGCGCGGTTTTAAGGGCCTTCAAGACCAGTGAGAAGGCAGCGGCAGGTTTGATTCATCGACGGCAGCGTC
>CAZCEM010000095.1:0-7603 GCA_964497555.1 uncultured bacterium | reverse complement strand
GTTACCATCGTAGTGGCTTGAGCGCTTGCCAAGTCGGTTACACGGAATTGAGGTCTATACACGCCAGCGCTATTTTCGTCGGTCTGCCAATGGAAGCTGACGCGGTGGTTCGGGACGTCGAAGGTGATCACCGCACCGAGATTCTGAGTGCCGTCGTCGTCCGCCACCGACAGCGTCAACTGGTCATTGGGCATATTGAGGTCAACGTCATCGGCGGTCAGTTCAAAGGCTATCACTGCGCCTTCCTGGTCGGCAATCGCTTGAATAGGATCGACCCAGAACGGCGCGTCGTTGATCGGCTGGATTTCCACCTCCACGTCAACCGTTTCGACAGCGTCGCGCTGCGGCAGACGAAGGTTGGGCATCCACAGGTTGACGCGAGCGGCTGTCGGTTGGAGATTCCTATCCCGCTCCGGTCCAAGACGTTCCTGGACTCCGTCATCGGCAAGGATGCTAAAGGCAATCAGGCCATTCCAGTTCGGCTCGGTGGTGAGCGTCAGAATCTGATGACCGCGGGCTTCCTCAATGGTTACACCGTGATTCTCACCCCCACCGAAGTCCAAGCTGAAGGAGATTTCCTCGTTATCAATGTCAGTGAACACTTGATCGAGGTTCACAATTTCAAACCGACCGGAATCCTCCGCGCGAACAACTCGCGCGGGAATGACCCCTACCTGCCGAGGCGCGTCATTCACCGGAGCGACGGTGACCACAAAGGAATCCTGCGCGGGATGTCCGCCCTTGTCGTCGGCGACGATATTGAAGGTTACTTCACCGAAGAAGTCGCGTGCCAACACCAACCGCGCGATATTGGTCTCCTGATCGATCTCCAGCGTGACACCGGTAGTATCGGTGGGTGATTGACGACCGACGTAGAACACCAGCAGGTCGGCGTCGGGATCGATGAAGATGTCATCCAAGTCGCAGATGACCAACGGCTCCTGGTCTTCCGTCATTTGCACGTCAGCCAGCTCACCCACCTGCTGCGGATCTCGGTTGCCGAGAACGATGAAGAACGGGATGTCCGTGGCATCCGTTCCACCGGCAAGGTCAACGACCGTAATGCGAACTTGATGGTTGCCGCGCATCTCCACGGTCGGAGTGAATAGTATCAAGCCGTCTTCCGTGATGTCGAACAATTCGGTGTTGTCGCTGAAGGTCAACTGGTCGTCAACGTCAACATCAGTGGCAGTCACCTGCAGCTCGAATTCCTGCCCCACCCAGGCTATCTGCTGGTCGTAGTCTTCAAGAACGGGCGGGTCGTTGACCGGAATGATTTCAACAACAAACTCATCGCTGCCTTCAAGCCCAGATGGATCGGTTGCGGTCACTCGAATCCGCATGGCGCCATTCTGGTCAGCATTGCCTTCAATCGAGATTATACCGTTGGTCAGTGAAACTTCAGCAAGGTTTGCTCCCTCCAGAATCTCGCAATCAAGGCTGAGATACTGCCACTCGTCGTCTGGATCCTGGACATAGAGGCGGAGATTCAGCGTCAATCGTCCGTCTTCCTCTAAACTGGTGTCAGGCACCGCCACAACCGGCGGATGACTTATGTAAGTGACAAACGACCAGCGGAATTCCCTCATGTTCGCTGGAACTGAACGGTCCCACGCGTTCACAATCACCGGAACTACCTCGTTGTTGCCGAATTGCATTCCCGAGACATCCCCTGACAGCACATATCCGGTATCAACGTTTGAGATATTAAACTGGACCGCCTGATTCCGAACCCGGAAGTTCAGATTGTCGGTATCGACGCCGGAAAGCCTGTCTTTAACAAACACGGTAACCTGTGCAAGATGAGCCGCTATGCGCTCGCCATTGCCAGGACGCGCTTGACTGAACGAAGGAGGATTGACGTCGCGGAAGACATACCGCGAGGCTGTCGGTTCGCTCTCTAATCCCGCTGCATTGACCGCTGTCAGATGGACTCTAACAGAATCCGGCATGTTGGGGTAAGTATAGACGAATTGGAAGGCTTCTTGGTTCAACGCCACCTGTCCAACGCGATTCCCCTGCGCGTAAATCCGAACCGTTGTACCAGATGTGCCGCGACCATTGAGAACCACTCGGTTGTTGCTGGTATATCTCTGCAGCGTGAATGACGGGGAAACTGGCGGTGTCGCGAAAACATTGAACTCATACCGGCTGGTTTGAGTGTTGCCAGCGCGGTCGCGCACCGTCAGCACTGCTGTATAACGTCCGTCTGCCAGCGCATTCTCTTCCCGCACAACCGCGCTGATGGTCCCCTCTTCCGCATTATATTCGACCGGCACCTGAATCTGACCTATCATCAAGGTGAAACCGGTTTCAGGATTGATTTCACTGCCGGCGTCGAAGACATTGGCAACAAATCCGGGTCTGCGAGTCGGCTGATTCGCTCCACCCGACGCTGCAAAGCCGTCGATAACCGGCACAGTCAAGTCGAGGAACAGCTCCAGGGGCTCTGAGTACTCTGATTCGTTGTTGGCGCCGTCAAGAACGGTCGCTTCAAGCCGGTTAAGCCCTTGATGAAGAAGAACGCCCGGCACTTCAAACTGGCTGTTGAATTCGGTGTAGGTGTAGCCGACCAGCTCACCGGTGGAGTATATCAACACGATGGGCACATTTTCGTACTCTTGGGGATATTCCGGCACATCTCCACCGGTGCTTCCGGTGATGACGACTTCCGACCGATTGACGTAAATCGATTGGAATGGTTCCAACACTGGCGGATCCGGCAGAGAGTCGTCCCACATAAAATCCCACTCCTGATGGCCTGCGTTGCCGAGGTTATCATCGCCAAAGGCTTCAATGCCGTTTATGCCTTCAACCAGATCCGGGAAGGCTGCCGGTGACATCTCGTCGCCGTGTTGACGGTCAATCAACGGAACGACAACGAAACCGTCATCACGGATAAATTGACCATAGTGAGGCGGTTGTCCGTTAATCAGTATATGGACGCTCTCAAAGTTGACGCCCGCGTCGAGGTCGCCGATTACAAAGGTCAAGGTGTCGGGCATTCCCGGACGCGGCTGCAAACCTGCGGGACCAGGATTGGGTCCGGCAATGGCGCCGTCGGGTGGATTCAAGTTATCCCAATACGGCGGATCCTGGTCTTCAGCCTCGGTAGTAATGAATCCGCCGCGCCCTTCATACCGATTGCCCGCGCGGTCGTAGAGAGTAAGGCTCAGTCTGTGCTCTCCGACTTCGAGATCATCCTCAAATTGATAGACGATGGACCTCTGGTTTCCATGCCAGGTGAAGTCGTCCAGTTCTTCGTCATCGAAAACCAGAGTAATATCCTCCCGGTTAAATCCGCTTGACGGCGCGTCATCCCGGACTGCGAAAGTCAAAGTCGGTTGAGGATTGTTGATGTTCTCTAAATCTTCGTCCAGGAATCTGTGCTGGACGCTCGGCGCGTGAGTATCAATGAAGAAGGTGAATTCAATCGGCGCTGCCGTGGCATTGCCCAGCAAGTCAGCGGCAGTAATCGTTGAAACATGCTCACCTTCCGCTAATGGCGTTTCAGGTGTGTGCGAGATAACCACGTGTTGAACATCCTGCACCTGGGTTTGGAAGGCGACTCCTTGACGGCCATCCACCGACAGAACAATGCCGTTCTGAACATTGATACCGATGCCGAAATCGACGATCTCAACCCGGATTTCCGGTCGATTGACAGCGTTGTACACCGCTGGAGAGACATATTGAGCTACCGGCGGTTGATTGTCGCGGAAGATATCTCGTCGAGGCGGATTTTCGACCACATTGCCGATTTGGTCGTGACCGCGGAACTCGAAGTGATTGGCGCCTGGCAGTAACGTAACTCTGTCGAACCGGTAACGTCCGTTTGCATCGGCGTTCGCGTTTCCCACCTGTCCCACCGGCTCCTGGTTGTCGTCCAGCCGCCATAATTCCACCACCAGCAGCGGCTCACATGAGCCGGTGATATTAATGCGCGATTGAAGCGTATAGGCGGCCGTCTGGTCAACCGTAATCTGACCAGCAGTGCTGTTGACGGTGAATACAGCGGAAGCGACCGCGGTGTTCTCGATTAAGTCCAGCGCGCGGATAGTATAAGTATGGCTTCCTTCCGTCAGAGGCCTCGGCGGGGTCCAGGTCAACACACCCGATTCATGGTTGAATTCCGCCTCCTCAATATCATCGTTATCAAATTCAAGGGTGACCTCTCGAACGCCGGTTACGTCATCAGTGATGACTGCGGAAATCGTCGGCAGTCTGTCTCGGATTTCGGAACCATCCACCGGGAACATATCTGCGATGTCGGGCGGGGCGTCATCCACAGCGTCAACCGTAATCTGAATCGTTTCCGTCGCTCGAGCGCCGGATGGATCCGTGGCAAAGAAGCGGACGTTGGGATAAGGTCCTATTTCATCGAAGGTGGGCGTCCAGGTGAGCAATCCCTGTCCTGCGCCCTGATCTACGAAGTTCGCGCGCGCCGGTATATTTGCGATGGTCAAAATCAACCGATTCTGGTCTTCCGCGTCCTGATCGGTGGCTCGGACATCGATCCTTAAGGTTTCACCTACGTTGACACGGCGGTTGCCGATTCGCGCGATTTGAGGCGTGAGATTGACGTTGGCAATGTTGATCTCAACCCTCAGCGTCTCCGGCGGCGCCTTCCGGTCATCAGCGAGGAAGTAGGGGCGGTATTGTCCCGCAGAGGTGAAGTTGGTGGTCCAGTCGAACGAGCCTTGACCATTGGCGGTCACCTGGAATGTGGCTCCTTGCGGTAGGTTGACGGTGGTGAGGGTTAATTGGTCACCGTCGGCATCCGCAGCGCTGACATTGAACCGGACGCGAGCACCTTCAACGGCGTTCTGCGGGGGAACCTGCGCCCAGACGGGCCTGCGGTTGACGTCGAGCACAGTAAGGGTAACCGTTTCATCATCGCTGAGCGGCGGTTGACCGAGGTCGGTTACGCGGAAGGTGATCTGGTACTGTCCCGCTTGAGTGTAGTTCGGCGTCCACGAGAACAAGTCGTTCTCAAGAACGGCGCCCGCAGGCCTGTTATTGGCGCTGAAAACCAGTCTGTCGCCGTCGGGATCCTGAGCGGACAGCACCAGCGAGAAGTACTGGCCTTCTCTCAGTGGACGATTGCCTATGTCGGCCAAAACCGGCGGACGGTTGGTGTTGTTGACGGTAATCTGGACATCCAGATAAACCTGAGCCAATCCGTCAAATGCGGTAAAGCGCATGGTGTAGCTGCCGGCTTGGTCGAAATTCGGCGTCCACCGGAATCGCCCGACGCCATTGTCCTCATCTGTAAACTGAATCCCTGCCGGTAGGTTGGGCGTAACCAACAGCACACTCAGAGGATCATTGTCGATGTCTGCGGCGGTCACGGTGAACGTCAATTGCTGGTTTTCATATCCCACCAGAGGCTGGATAGGACTCCACTCAGGCGCGTGGTTAAGCTCAACCACCGTTAGGTTCAGGGAGGTGAAGCTGTCCGGTGTGAACACATGCGGGCCTTCCAACCACTCAGGCCGCGCCAGATACTCAACCTCCTGCGCAGCATCCCAAACGCGGAAGTACAGCTTGCCGCTGGAGACAAATCCTTCTAGAATGTTGGGAGTCTGTGGATTGTCGCCGTAAGCCACGAATTGGTAAGGCGCTTCCTCTTCCACCAGAATGCCGCCGGCGACGATGTTGCGAGGTGTAATCACCGCGATTTCATCGCTGCCGGACAATCCTTCGCCGAAGAAATCAACCACCTCGATGCTGATCTGATGCTGAATGGCGGTTTCAAGCCAGTGATAATGAATTTCCGAGGTGGTCAGGGAGATAACGCTGAAGCCTCCGGCTCGCCAACGGTCAGGACCGTCGTGGAAAGTCGCTGCGACGCCCTGGTATTCCTGATTGGCTGAGGCGTCCCAGATTCGGAAGAGGAACATACCGCCTTCGGCAAAGCCGTCCACTTCCCCCGTCTCAGGATTGTCTCCCCAAGCCCTTATACTCCATGGCGACTCGCCTTCAACTATCGCAGCGCCGCCGCAAACATCATCGATGTTGAACACGCCGATTTCATCGCTGTCCGACAAGCGCTCGCCGTCCAAATCAGCTTGAATGACCTGCAAGATGTGCACTCCGGCATTTGTCAAGGCATACTCAAAATGAACCATCTGGACAAATTCGACTTGCATCCTAACCTCGGCTTCCACGCCTTCAGTGCTCATCCTCAGCGCGCCCTCGAACGGCCCGGCTTCGTTGGAGGCAGCCGATACCGTAACCGTTTGTTCTTCGCCGGGCTGCAGTGTCAAAGGCTGCTCGATATCGATGCTAAACACCGCGCCTTCTATCTCGAAGGTGAGGTCTTCTATCGCCGTCGAGCCGGTGGAAGTCAGAAGCAGTTGTTCTTCGACAACATCGCCCGTCGATTGAACTCCGAAGTCAATTTGGTTTTTGTCCAGTCTCAGTTCCGGACCGATCAGCAATTCATAGGCTGATTGTCCGCCGGAACGCCAGGCTGGTTCACCTGAAAGTCGCATCGCCCGAACCGGCAACTCAATTCCGGCCTGGTAATCCCAGTACTGGAAGTGGAAAGGCTCCCCCTGCACGAATCCTTCCACCGCCTCGGTGCCCGGATTATCGCCCCAGGCGATAAAGGACAAAGCACCCACTTCGTTGTCGCTGAGTTGATAAGCGCCCGCCACGATGTTGTTTGGCGTTAATACCGCCAACTCGTCGAGGAATTCGATGCCTCGGAAGTATTGAATGGACTCGATTAGTATCTGGTGAGAGCGACCCGTTTGGACGAATCGGTAGTGGTCGTGCAACACCTGGATGGTAACTTCCGTCTGGGTTTGGTATTCGCCGTCATCCACGGTGAATTGCGCAGCGTAAGCCCCAAACTCAAAGCGGTTGGGTCTCATGGTAAAGGTCAGCGTGTTGTTCTCCACCGAGACCTCAACCTCTGGATTATGCGGCGGCTCGCCGATCCAGGCCCAAGTCAGCTCAAGCTGGTCTTGGTCAGGGTCTTCAGCGGTCAGCTCGAAGTTTATTTCCTCATCGACATAGTCTGTTACGAGATTCTGAGGAGGAACCTGAGACCATATCGGCGGGCGGTTGACCTGTCCGACGTCAATCTGGACAGAAACCTGAGCATTGCTGCCGCTTTGATCTTGAACCAGGAAGATTGGGTTGTAGATGCCGGCATCCTCCATTCCGGTCATCCAACTGAAGGTCAGGATGTTAGATTCCTCCAGCACTTCCACTTCCGCACCACGCATGATGGTCCTATCGTCGTCCAACACCATCAGAATCAACGCATCTTGATTCAGTTCCAGATCCGGGTCGTTGGCGCGCAGGTTGAACAGCACCAATTGACCTTCGGAAACCGCAACCTGTTCGATGGGATCAACCCAATATGGATCGTCGTTGACTGGTTCTACATAAACCATGAACGTAAGCCGCCCACGTCCGCCGCTGAGGTCTCGAGCCGTCACGGTGACCTCAGCTCCATCGCGCAGGTTGTAGTTCGCGGCCGGATGGAACCATAAAACATTATCACCGTCGATTTGCATTCCTAATTGATTCGGCGCGCCGCTGAAGCTGAAGCGCAGGACGTCGCCTTCGGGCGCATCCACGTCCGCGA
>CAZCEM010000094.1:0-7613 GCA_964497555.1 uncultured bacterium | reverse complement strand
CCGCCCAATTCGTAGAAGACGTAGGGATTTTCGCGCGGATGGGCTACCATTTCCGGCACCGGCTCGAGGCCGATGGCGTCCAGGAAGTTGGCTTTGCCGATGCGCTCGATGAACTCGCCCACGCGCTCGCGGTTCTTGCCCTCTTCGCCCCATAGTTCCCAGATTGAATCGACCACGTCCTTGAGGTCGTCAAAGTTAGGATCGACGTCGTTGTAGGGCGGATCCATCTTCATGAACGGGATTAAAACGCTCGACAGCATGGCGCCTTCGAGGATGGGGGCTTTCGAGCCCAGCAGGATTACGGCGCCGCGGTCGTCGCCGGGCTTCAGCGCCAGGTGCATGACGTTGATGCAGTGCATGCAGCGGGTGCAGTTGCGATTGTCGATGTTTAGGTCATGACCGTCCCATTCCATGCACTTGGTGGGGCAGCGGTTGACCATGTCGCGGTTGATGTTCAGACCGTCCTTGACGTACTGACGAACACGGTCCTGGTTGACCTTAATGTCGTCGCGCCAGGTGCCGATGATGGACATGTCGGCGCGGGCGATGGAAGCCACGCAGTCGTTGGGACAGCCCGCCATCTTGAACTTGAACTTGTACGGGAAGAACGGACGGTGCAGCTCATCTTGGTAGTGCATGGTCAAGTCGTAGGTGACCCTCAGGGTGTCGTACATCGCCCATTCGCAGCGCGCGGGGCCGCAGCAGCAAGAGGGCGTGCGCATCACCGAGCCGGAGCCTCCTAAGTCAAAACCAGCTTTGGTCAGTTCCGAGAAGGTGGGTTCGAGTTCGTCGGTGGTGGTTCCCAGGAAGATGATGTCACCGGTTGAACCGTGCATGTTGGTCAAGCCGGAGCCGTGTTGTTCCCAGATATTGCACAAGTTCCGCAGACTCTCCGTTCTGTAGAACCAGGCTGCGGGATGGTTGATGCGGAGGGTGTGAAAGTGCGATATGTTGGGAAATTCTTCCGGTATGTCAACGTAACGGCCGATGACGCCACCGCCGTAGCCCATGACGCCGACTATGCCGCCGTGCTTCCAGTGACCGATCTTTTCTTCGTAGGAACGCTCCAGCACGCCGAGCAGATCCTGCGACATTCTGTTGGTTTGGGCCGCGGCTTCAATTTCCTTGACGAAGCTCGGCCAGGGGCCCTTTTTCAGTTCGGCAAGCTTGCCTTGGGCCGTTTTGGATTCATGTGCCATGAGATCCTCTTTGTGAAGTTTGGCTATGAGAAAAATGTATGAGAAAACTTGACGATTACGATTTTTGCCCTTATTCACAGCAGATTAAGAGATTAAGCAGATACTGAAACGGATGATTGCATCTGCTTAATCTGTTTCATCTGCTGTGAATATCTCAGTGGACGCATTGCCATGCGCCCCTGCCGACAAGACCAAGCGTTTTAAGCATTGCGAGCACAGACATTCTGCACTCTGCATTCTGCAATTAGAATCCCTTGTATGGATTCGCGCCCAGACCTTCGATGGTCTCGGCGAATTCGTTGAAAAGGTCGGCCATCCCTGCCCAGTCGGAGATTTCCATCGCTTCAATCCGCACCCGCTCCGGCTCCAGCACGAGCTGCTGCAGCTTCTCCTGCACGTTCTTCATCCGCACCTTTGCCAGTTCCGAGCCGCGGATGAAGTGGCACTGGTAGTCGTCGCCCCGCTGGCAGCCGCACAGCAGGATGCCGTCGAAGCCGTTCGACAGCGCGTCGGCGATCCAGACCGTGTTGACCGAGCCGATGCAGCGCACCGGAACCACGCGGATCCAAGGCGAGATAGACCGGCGATGCAGGGCCGCCAGGTCCAGCGCCGGCAGGGCGTCGTTCTCGCAGACGAACGCCAGAATTCGCGGGCGCTCCTCATCCTCTTCGGGGATGTGGATGGACTTAATCATCTGCGAAACCATGTTGGGCGAGTAGTTCTTGAACGAAATAATTCGTTCTGGACACGCGCCCATGCAGATGCCGCAGCGACGGCAGCGCAGGGGATTGGGCTTGGGTGTGCCTTTCTCGTCCTCGTCGAGGGTGCCGAAGGGGCATTCCTGCGTGCAGCGCTTACACTGGGTGCAGCGCTGCAGGAAGAAGTCCGGGATGCTCACGTCACCCGCGCGCGGATGAACGGCTACGCCGCGCTCAGCGCATTCGAGCACTTGGATGGCTTTCAGCGCGGCGCCGGCGCCGTCGCTGCGGGCGGTCATCAGGTCCATCGGAGCCCGCACCATGCCGGCGGTGTAGATGCCGGTGCGGCGGGTCTCATACGGAAAGCAGATGAAGTGCGAATCCGGGAAGCCGTACTTCAGCGACGGCAGGTCGGTGCCCTGCATGTAAGTCAGATTCAGCACGTTTTCCGGACGTCCCAGTTCCTTCTTCTTGGCGGCTTCAGCCTTGGCTTCTTCGGACTTGTCTTCGTCGCCGGAGGCTTCGGTGGGCAGCTTTTCGGTCATGAGCTTGGCAGTCGGCATGATGCCGGTTGCCAGCACCAGCAGGTCCGCTTCCACGTCTATGGGCTCGCCTAACAGGGTTTCGTCCAGCGACACGGTGATCTTTGCGGCGCTGCCATCGACCTTGACTACCTCCCCCTTAGTGAGGAAGACGCCCTTTTCCTGCTGAACCGCTTCGTAGAACTGCTCGAAGACTCCGGGGCTGCGCACGTCCTTGTACAACAGATAGACATTGGCGTCGGGCAGCTCGTCGCGGACGTACAGCGCCTGCTTCAGGGCTGCGCGGCAGCAAACCGCCGAGCAGTACGCCAGATGCTCTTTATCGCGCGAACCGGCGCAATGAACGATAGCCACATTACGAGGGGCTTTCCCGTCGGAAGGACGCCTGATCCCGCCGTTCTTGACCATCGCTTCCAGTTCGACCGAGGTCACCACGTTGGGGATTCGGCCGTAGCCATATTTATCGCTTAACTTGTTCGGATCGTAGGGCTGCCAGCCGGTAGCCTGCACGATGGAACCGATGCGCAGGGACTGCTCGCCGGAGGCAGAGCGAACCACCACGTCGTATTGTCCTGGCTGACCGGAGGTCTTGGCAACCGTCGAGGACAGCATCACGGTGACGTTCGGATGGGTCAGTACCTCTTCGGCCATCGCCGCGGCGGGCGAGGCTTGGGGCTTGGTGAAGGGCGGCCGCGAGGGGAACACCCACTTGAACCTGGCCGCCCAGCCGCCGAGCGCCGCTTCCTTTTCGACCAGAACGACCTTGTAACCGGCTTTGGCGGCGGTCAGAGCCGCCGACATGCCCGCCACACCGCCGCCGACCACCAGCACGTCCTTGACTACTTCTTCCTTCACTGGCTGAGGGGCTTCGGCGTTCTCGACCTTGGCGCCGGCCATGCGCAGGTAGTCGGCGGCCAGTTCCATGATGGGGTGGCTCTCGTCATCCCAGCCGTTCTCTTGGACCTTGGCGTCCAGGGCTTCCTTGTCCATGCTCCAGGCAACGAATTCCCGCAAGGGCACGCGCTCGACCAACGCGTCGGGGCCGAAGTCGAAACGGCTGGCGAAATAGCGGCTGGAGCAGGCGCCGATGATGACCTTGTTCAGACCCTTTTCGGCGACATCAGCTTTGAGCTTGTCAGCAAACTCCCCGCACACCTGCGGATTGGTTTCCAGAACTTGATATTTCAGATCGCTCTTGACGACGCTTTTCAGGCCGTCGAAGTCGATGGCTTTATCGATTCCGCAGCCGGAGCAGAGGTAAATGCCGATTTTATTGTCCATGTTCTACTCCCCGGCTATTTCTTGTAAAGCCAATCCTACCGCGCCGGTGGCTTCCTGGTTGCTGGCGGAAACGTCCTTGGGTCCAGCGGCTGCGCCCGCCGCGAGGACCCCTCCGGGCCAGATAAAACCGAAGTCGTCCTGCACGGCGCTGACCGCCGGTTTCTGAATCTGGGCGTTGGGTTTCATGCCGGTCGCCAGGATCGCCAGATCGACAGTCACCTTCTCCAGCTTGCCGGTGAGGGTGTTCTCGGCGGTGAGGGTAACTTTACCGCCGTCCGCGTCTTCAATCTTGGCGACCTTGCCGCGATGGATGACGGTCTTGGGGTCGTCCTGCACGGTCTGATAAAAATCTTCCCAGCGTCCGGGGGTGCGGGCGTCGATGAAGAAGATGTGGATTTCCGCGTCGGGATATTGCTCCCGAATGTAGCGAGACTGCTTCAGCGAAGCCATGCAGCATACGGCTGAGCAATAGGGCAGATGATTCCGATCCCGCGATCCGGCGCACTGCACGAACGCCGCGCTGCCGATGGAGCCCCCGTCCGACGGGCGTTTAATCTTCCCGTCGGTAACTCCATTGGCAGCGGCCATTCGCTCGAACATCATGTTGGTGACGATATTGGGCAGCTTGCCGAAGTTAAGCCCTGCCAATTTTGCAGCGTCGTAGGGTTCCCAGCCGGTCGCCCAGATGACGCTCTTGGCGTTCACCGTCACCGTCTGCGGCTTCATGTCGAGGTCGATGGCTTTCGCCGGACAGACCTCCGCGACCGCTTTCATGCGTGGATCCTTGGCGGCTTGCTCATCGACGAAATAGAGGAACGGAAAGGCCATTTCGTGAGGCAGCCGGATCGCTTTCGCTTTTTTCATCCCCAGGTTGAACGTATCGTTCACCTCCACCTCGCAGGCTTTTTCGCAATCGCCGCAAGCAGTGCAAGCTGTGGTTACGTAGCGCGGCTTGATGGACACCTGCGCGGTGTGTCTCCCTTTTCCTCCATCCGCACTGGTCACCTCCGCGCCGGTGAGCACCGTGATGCGGGGGTTGTTTTTAATGCGTCGGAAGTTTATCTCAAGCCCACAGGTGGGCGGGCAGATCTTGGGAAAGTAGCGGTGGAGCTGCGCAACTCGACCGCCCAGATAATGCTCCCGCTCGACAAGCACGACCTCTTTGCCGACTTCCGCCGCTTCCACGGCTGCGGTGATGCCGGCGATGCCGCCGCCTACCACCAGAAGGTCAGCATTGAGGACGCCTTTTTCGAGTCCACTTTCACTCATTGTCAAATCCTTAAGTAAGTTGGGATGGACTTGGCGGAAATAATGGACTTAATGGACTCAATGGAAATCGTTCCTGCAGTTCAAACTGACAACTGTCCACTGTCCACTGACTACTATTCACCGACTACTGCCCACGAACTACTGCCTACCCCATCCCCTGCGGCAGCCGGTTGACGCTGCGGGCGAACACCATCGCCAGCGTCCGGTAGAACAGGTGCCCGAACTGGCTGTAAGGCGCATACCACAGAAGGAAGAACACAAAGATCAGATGTATGAAGTAAAAGCCATAAGCCAGCATCGGCAATTCACCCATCCGCAGGAACTGAATCGCCAGCCCGGTGACAGCGACGATGTAGATCGAGCACAGGAAAATCTTCTGCGGATACAGGATGATTCCTGAACTCTCTGAATCGGAGCTGTGCCGGTTAAGCATGATGGTCAGACCGACGATCATCCCCAGGCCGCTGGCGTTGCCTAAAATTTTAATGGGCGGATCGAACCAGTACAGCGGCGGAAATACCGTAACAGCCGGGATGACATTCAGGGCGATATGTTGCGGATCCAGGTAATGCAGGTACAGCATCCGCATCAGCGCCAGCCCCGCCGTCGCCGCCGCTCCTAAAAATCCGTAAAACACCAGCAGATGCGCCAGCTTCCGGTAGCCGCCCTCGTCGCAACTGCTGAAGCGGTTGTGCCGCCCAATCTCCAGCGCTGTAACAATCGCCGCAGGAATGAAACCCATCGTGGGCTTCACGCCCCAAGTGCGGGCCATATCATTGTAAAACCGCGCCAACCCCACCACCGCCAGCAGGAAGATGAAGGCGTTGCCGCCTATGAACAGCATTTCCAGATTGCCGTTGTGGATGAAGTTGTAGAAGTGCACATGCCCGGTGAAGGCGGCTATTTCACCCCAGTGCGCCAGCAAACCGAGGATGAGTATCGGGATCAAAAGCAGAATCGGAAGACCGGAAGGGGTTGCCAGCAGCCGTCCCATGAAGCCGGGGAAGGCATAATATTCGAATGAGTAATTGCGGATGGCGGCCATCACGTCGCCGGGGCGCGCTCCTCGGGGACAGTGAACGGTGCAGTCGTTACACTGGTGGCACAGCCATACGTCCGGATCCGCCGCCAGCCGGTCGCGCTGCCCCCACTGCGCGAGAATCATCTCCTTGCGGGGGAAGGGTCGGTTTTCCGGCGTCAGCTTGCACACGGCGGAGCAGGCGGCGCACTGGTAGCATTTAGTTAAATCGCCTCCGCCAGCGCGCTGCAGGCGCTCAATCAATCGGCGGTCGGGTGTTTGCAGCTTGTTAGTTGACATTCTTGGTCGCAGGCTGGGTTTGTTTGATCTTCTCAACCGCTTCGGGTTTGATGGTCAGGGTCTTCTCGCCGAAGAAAGCCATTTGAATCCAGCGGAATCCCAGTGTCAGCAACTCTTCTTCATCGGTCTGAATCTTTTCGATCTCGTCGGCGGTCAGGTTAAAGCGCAGCAGAAAGGAACTGGTATCCACAAACCGGCGGAACTGGTCCAGGTCGTACAGCGCAATCCAGTACATCTCGATATGCTTGGGGGTGGGCTTCCAACCGGCGGTGAAGCGGGGGTGCATAGTAACCTTCTTGAACAGCTCCCCAAATTCGTCGTATTTGACTACTCCCTGATCATCCAGCCACTCTTTAATTGTCCATCGCTTGGCGTAATTATGGCCGTGGCAGTGCGGTTCATCCATCACAAAATAGAAGCGCTCTTCTCCAAGGTTGGTCTCACCAGGTGAAGCTAAACCAATCGGGTACAACCGGCAGGGCCAGGGGCGGTCGTGGTAGATAGCGCAGCCCTTTTCCGGAGCGACGAAGTGACATTCCTTCTCCTCGGTGTCCTTCATCAGCAACAGAGGCACCGGCAGATTCTGCTTCTCGTCGAAGGGGATGATGGTGTAGCGCTTAAGAAACTCACTGGAGGTCAACCCCAGCGACCGCTTCATCCGCAGCGCGTCGTAAGGCGTCAGGAAGATGTTGACATCGGCGCAGCAGGCGTTGAAGCAATCGACATGCGGTCCGCACTCGAACGTAAAGGCGTCATTCTCGTGGAACCGGGGGTATTCCCGCAGGATGGTTTCCTTCAGCTTGGAGATGTTGTCCAAAAGACAATCCTTAATTGAAAATCCTGTCTTTCAACGCGTCAAACGACCACACCGCCAAGGGTCCTTCCTGCCCGTTGCTGGGATCGATGCGGTGGCGGTAGGAGGCGTTGACGTTGTATTTTTCCATCATCCAGGCCCAGCCTTCCTTGAAGTAAGCGCAGTCGTCGTTGAAGCAGACCCAGAAGAAGGCGGTGTTGAAGTTGGCTTCCCGCGGCACGGCCATCTTGACCATCTCCTCGCCGCAGTGCTTGCAGCGGGGAGCGTTCTCGGTCGTCAAGGTCACCTCATTTTCATTGTGGAAAGCCGCAGTCGATTGTGTATTTTCAGTCAAAGTCATCTGATTGCTAAGTCCTTGTATTTTCAGTGTTTGTAAAACCATGCTGCCACTTCAATCTGGAAATTGCAAGATGTATGTCAAAAGTGTGATATTGTTGTACCAAATTGCGTTCAAATGGTCATATATAAAGAGAAAGGGAGAAAGGGAGAAAG
>CAZCEM010000093.1:0-7689 GCA_964497555.1 uncultured bacterium | reverse complement strand
CCCTAAGTAACATGTACCCCGCCACCAGCCCCCAGCAACCAGTCACCAATCCCCCTAATCCCTGCACTTTATCTCAACGATTCCGTTATTGCAGGAAACGTCTATCTTCTCGCGGGGGTAACAACGCGGCAGGAGCAATTCCTTATAGTATTTCTTGTCGCCGCGTTCGGCGGTAATCGTCAGCAGGTCGTCTTTGGCTTCGAGCCGGACGTCAGCAGCGCTGATTCCGGGCATCTCCGCCACTATAAGGGTGTGGTCTTCCTCCTCGAAGACGTCCACGACCGGTTCGCGGTTCTCCTCGACGACCGCTTCCCCGGAGCGGGCGTCGCGACGGATATTGCCGAACGGCTCAACTTTAATCCCGTCGCCTCCCAGTCCTACCTTAACTGAGAATCCATAGACCCCTTTTACGCCTTTTTCTCCGCCGGACGGAAATTCGCCCGACTTAGACAGCTCTTCCCCCTTTTCCGCCAACTCGGAGAGTTTTCCAACCAGATCGGCAAGACCGCCCAGGATGCCGCCGATACCTCCTGAACGGATATCCTCCTTATCGCTCTTCTTGGACATTTTCAACTCCGTTTATATTGATACCCAACTGTTTAACTTTAGTTTGAATCGTCTTATAGTCAACGTGCAGCAGACGCGCCGCCTTAGCCTTATTTCCGCCTGTGAATATGAGCGCCTGCGTCAGCGTTTCCCGTTCGACCAAAAGGATATTGCGTCGAACGATTTCTCGCAAGGGGACGTTGTTCCACATCTGCGGTGTTAAGGTGTGTCCAGCTGACGCATTTAAGGGGGAAAGGCGGGAGATGTCAAGATGTTTCTCGGTGACGACGTCGTCCGCCAACAGCGTTGCGCGCCGGACGGTGGATTTAAGCTGCCGCGCGTTGCCGGGCCAGTCATAAACCAGCATCGTTTCAAGCGCGGATTCGGTTATCCCCCGTATCTTTTTGTTCAGTTCAATGTTGGTTTGATCCAAGAACCGCTTCGCCAGATAAACGACGTCTTCTTTCCGTTCGCGGAGCGGGGGGATTCGGATGGTGAACTCGTTGAGGCGGTAAAAGAGGTCTTGTCGGAACATGCCCCGTGCGACGTCGGCTTCGAGTTCGGAATTGGTGGCGGTTAAGAGTCGGACGTCCACAATCAGCGGCTTCACCCCGCCCACCCGGTAGAGCTTTTTCTCTTGCAATATCCGCAGCAATGCGGCTTGAGATCCCAGCGGTAAATTGGAAATCTCGTCCAGTAGGAGGGTTCCCTTTTGAGCCGCTTCGAACCTTCCCTGCCGTTGCGACACGGCGCCGGTGAAGGCTCCCTTCTCGTGACCAAACAGCTCGCCCTCTAAAAGTGTGGGTGGTATCGCGCCGCAATCCACTTGGATATAAGGGAATTTGGCGCGGGGGCTGGCATTGTGAATGGCATGCGCCACTAACTCTTTGCCGGTGCCGGTTTCTCCTTGTATGATGACGGTTAATTGGAAGCAGCGACGTGGTTCACATCGGAGATGATGCGGCTGACGGCGTCGCTGGGACCCATCGCCTCGCGCAGGCTCACGTTGGCTTGGAGCAGACCGGAGAGGCGGGACAGTTTGCGCTTCAGTTCCCGTTCGGCTAAAGCCCGGCGCACTACCCGGACAACTTCTTGGTTTTCGAACGGCTTTGCCATATAGTCGTGCGCCCCCGCCTTCATCGCCGTCACTGCTCCGGGGATGTCCGCGTAACCAGTGATTATCACCGTCGGCATGTCCGGGTCAATCTCGCTGGCTGATTTCATCAACTGCATCCCGTTCATATTCGGCATCATAAAGTCCGCCAACAGAACGTCCGGCAATTCGGTTCGGACCATCTTCAACGCTGTCTCTCCGTCATTCGCAGTGATCGGCTGGAATCCCTCTCGTTTCATTAATATCGATAGAATTTCGCAAGTCTCCTGTTCGTCGTCAACGATCAGGATCCGAGCATTCTGCTGAGCCATTGAAGTCTCCTCAAGGTTTCAGTCCGGAAGTTATTCTTATTTATCAAGTATTTAGGAGCGGTTTAGCAGTGTTTTTAAAATGTCGTTGGTGTATGTTAAGGCGTGAATTTTCTTTACAACAACGGAGGTAATGCGTCGAGGATGCATCATTCCAACGAAAGGAGGAATCCATTTAGTTAAATTTCGGATTCCCGCTTTCGCGGGAATGATGCGCCTTCGTTGCGTTTATCTATTCATGGACAAGCTGGAAAGCAGGCCCTAAACAATGACCATGCCGTCAATTGCCATCTTTCAACGCCGACCAAACGATTATTGCTGTCCACATCCATCTCCTCAGCGTGAGCGGCGTTGGGAGCGGGATTCCCTCCCCGCGATGACGTTTATTTTAACGCCATTGAGGGGGATAATGACCGCCATCAGATTCACTGACAGCAGCTTTATAACAAGGTTCGAATTGGCAGCATTGCCTCCCAATAACTATTTCTTCCGCAAAGGAGCAAAGATCTGCCAGAGTGGACCTTCCACCCCTTCACGGCAGGGCATACCGGGTTGGATTTTAATTAATAAGGCAAAAACAGCGCCAATTCTTACCGACCGTTGAAATTTTACGATTCGAACAGCCGCTCGACCCGGATGTCTGGGGCTAAAAGTTCGTCCAGCGAGTGCAGGACGCCGATAAACAGTATCCCAGTTTCACCTGCCAGCAGGGTGTTATTGATGCGGTCAGCGATAAACCGGTCGCGCTGTTTTAGTATCAAATCGCTCAAAACTTTCTGTCGCGATTCGGTCTCGGCTGCTGGGGTGATGACCTCCTCTGCTATAGTCATCTTCGCAAGTTCGTATTCCTCAAGCAGCAGCTCCGCCGATTCGGTCCCCATCAGCACGGCGCCTTTCTCCATCAGGCGGAGGAGAAGCTGGTGGTTTCGGCTGCCTTTCCCTCCCAGGTCCCGCACAATGTCTGCTTCTCGACCGCAAACCGGCAAGCTGTCTTGATATAGACGAATAGTCCGTCCGCGCGGCATCCGTCGGGCCAGAGCCTCTTCGATATACGTCCAGACCCGACTCACCTGCGCCCGTTTTTGTTTCCACCCCAGGAGGCCTAATTTTTTGAGGTTTGCCTTCGATACTAATCCACCCAAATTTCCCATATCAGTTTCGGTATGGACGATCGGAATATAGAGCAGTATTCGTTTCTCCGGGACATTTTCTCCGCTCATGCCTGCTGTTTTCAACTCTGTGTAATGTATCCCTCTCACTGGACAGTTTTTGACTTGAATGATGCAGGTTTTACTTGGTTGCCTTTTGAACAGCCGTGCCTTATCTTATTCTTTTTTTCCTAACTTTATCATGTTGCCTTCATATCATTCGCAACGCTAACCATTAAGGCGCTCCGCATGACTATCGCTCATGACGTAGTAATCCTCGGCGCGGGGCTCGCAGGATTGCGCGTCGCTGTCGAGACCGCCCGCAAGTCCCACGAGCCACTTCGTCTACGCCAAAGATGAATTGAGTCGCTAGGCCTTCCCCCCCGCCTTCTGAATCCTCGCCCACTCGTCCTTCAGCGACACCGAGCGGTTGAGCACCAATCGGTCAGGTGTGGAATCGCCGGTATCGACCACGAAATAGCCCTGCCGCTCGAACTGGAAATGCGTCCCAGGCGCGGCGTCGCGCAGGTTCAGCTCCACCGGGCAGTCCTTCAACACCTCCAGCGAGTTCGGATTCAAGCCGTTCAGCCAGTCCTCGCCCTCTTCCACGTCGTTGGGATTCTCCTTTGTGAACAGACTGTCGTACAGCCGCACCTCCGCCGGAATCGCCCGCGCCGCCGACACCCAATGCAATGTCGCCTTGACCTTTCGCCCGTCGGGCGCGTCCCCGCCCCGCGTGGCGGGATCGTAGGTGCAATGCACCACCGTCACCCCACCGGTGTCGAGATTGGTCTCGACGCCGGTGCATTTCACGAAGTAGGCGTAGCGCAGCCGCACCTCGGCACCCGGCGACAGCCGATAGAACCGCCGCGGAGGGTCGAGCATGAAGTCCTCGCGCTCGATGTAGAGCACCTTCGAGAACGGCACCAGCCGCGTGCCCATCGACGGGTCTTCGGGATTGTTGACCGCCTCCATCTCCTCAATCAGTTCGTCGGGGTAGTTGTCGATGACCACTTTCAGAGGCCTCAGTACGCCCATATAACGCGGTGCGCGTCGGTTGAGGTCTTCGCGCAGGCAGTGTTCCAGCAGCGCAATATCGACGGTGCTATTGCGCTTAGCCAGGCCGATCTTCTCAGAGAATAATCGGATGGATTCGGGGGTGTAGCCACGCCGCCGCAGGCCCTTCAGGGTCGGCAGACGCGGATCGTCCCAGCCTGTTACATAGCCTTTTTCAACTAAATAACGCAGCTTGCGCTTGCTGACCACGGTGTAGTTTAGGTTCAGCCGCGCGAATTCAATTTGCTGCGGGTGGAAGACACCCAATTGATCCAGATACCAGTCGTACAACGGGCGGTGATCCTCGAACTCCAGCGTGCACAGCGAGTGGGTGATGCCCTCGATGGAATCCGACAGGCAGTGGGCGTAGTCATACATGGGGTAGATGCACCAAGCGCCGCCGGTCTGGTGATGCCGCTCGTGGCGAATGCGGTAGATAGCGGGGTCGCGCATGTTGATGTTGGACGCGGCCATGTCTATCTTGGCACGGAGGGTTCGCGAGCCGTCGGGGAACTCGCCCGCGCGCATCCGCCGGAACAAGTCGAGGTTCTCCTCAACCGAACGGCTGCGGTAGGGGCTGTCTTTGCCGGGAACGGTGAGGGTGCCGCGGTAGGCTTTGACCTCCTCGGCGCTGAGGTCGCAGACATAGGCCTTGCCCCGCCGGATAAGCTCCTCGGCGTATTGGTATAGGTGCTCGAAGTAGTCCGAGGCGTGGAACAGGCCCTCCCATTCGAAGCCCAGCCAGCGCACGTCTTCCTTGATGGATTCGGTGAACTCGACGTTCTCCTTGACGGGATTCGTGTCGTCGAAGCGCAGGTTGGTCTTGCCGCCGTATTCACGGGCTACGCCGAAGTTCAGGCAGATGGACTTGGCGTGGCCGACGTGCAGGTAGCCGTTGGGCTCCGGTGGGAAGCGGGTGAGTACTCGACCGCGGTGCTTGCTGGTGCGGTTGTCCTCTTCGATGATGGCGCGGATGAAGTCTTTGCCCGGCGCGGTGGTTTTCTCCGCGCTGAGGTCCCGAGGGCTGGCTGCTGTAGGGGATTTATCGTCGGTTTTCATGTATTTCTTTGTAAAAATCCTTTATCCTTCCTTTAGCCGAGGGGCGGTGCGGGCTGCATAGCCACACTCCGTTCTTCGCAGGCATTCGCCTGATGAGAGAGGCTTTTAGAACCATAAATTTGAACCTAAATTTAAACAAAAAAAGTCCTTATTACAAGGACATTTTTAAAAAACAACACTTTTTACAGAGGGCTTTTAGTGATGCCGATGTCCTTCTCCGCGCTCGCGGTTGGAATGCACGCCATAGCGACCTCCCTCGCCGCGGCCTTCGTGGACGCTGACCTTCATGGTAGGTTCGGTCAGCTCGGCGATCTCACCGCGTTCGACCTTCTCCAGCGCTTCCCGAACCGTCAGGCGGTGACAACTGAAAACAGCGATGCCCATCGTCTTCAGATCGCCGAAGGCGTGGGGGCCTATGTTGCCCACAATGGCGCGCTTGACACCCAATCCAAGGATACGATCGAGGCCGTGGCGCGGGTGGTCTTCGCCTTCCCCTTCGATGACCGTGAACCGCATTGTCTCAGAATCGATTACCAGCCAATACGGCGCGTGACCGAAGCGTTTAAACATCACGGCATCCAGATTCGGGTCCGTAGCCGCCGCGAGATATTTCAAGGTGTATCCTCTTAATTTTCCGGTTTAACAATTTCAAAGCTGTGCGTGACTACTACCGAGGCCCGGATCATCTCAATCGCGCCGCAGTACTTCTGGTCGGTCAGTTCGATAGCGTGCTCCACCTCCTCCGTCCGAATGCCTCGCCCAATGATAATATAATGTAATACGATATTCGTGATTTTCTGCGGGTGCTCGTCGGATCTTTCGGCCTCGACCTCAACTTTGAAGTCCGTAAGCGGTACGCGCTTCTTTCGCAAGATGGCGAGCACGTCCATAGCGGCGCAGCCGGTGATGCCCAGCAGCACCAGCTCCATAGGCCGCGAACCTCCGCCCAGTCCGCCCAGAGTGGGCGGTGCGTCCATAGCGACGGTATGCAGCGAATCGGCGATTCCGACCAGCGATAATCCTTCGACTTGGCGAAGGATGGCTTGCATTTTCACGGTTGATCCTTGAAGGTTGGGTTTAGGCTGTTCATTAATACATGGATACGATGGACAAAATGGACTGGTTGGACAGCTCGGATGGTGATTGTTTTCACGGTTTGCTGCGCTGTCTGCAGCGTGTCGTTTTCCTTGGTTAATAAAATCGCAGTCATCTATTTCCCACCCAGAATCTCCAGGATGTTCCCCGCCGGATCATAGAACATGAACCACCACTGCTCCGGGCCCATCTGCTGGGGAGCCTTGTGGACAAAGCAGCAGTCAGCGGCTTTCAGGCGCTCCCAGGCTGCTGCGGCAGATTCCACCAGCAGCACGAAGGACGGGCGCTGGGTGTTGTGCTTGTACTCGGCTTTCTCGTTCCCGCCCTGGAGGTACAGCCCGGACTTCTCGCCCAGCTTGAAGAAGCAGGCTTGGCTGCCCATATTAAACTCCTTCTCCAGACCCAGAACTTCGTTATAGAACCGGAAGTTGGTTTCAAAATCGTCCACATAAGCGGAGACGAAGGCGATTTCTTTGATGAAGGGATCGCTCATTTGACAGGTCCTATATTGAAAATTACGATTACATCGAAGTGCGGCTGCTCTTCAGTCCCCTGACAGGGCAGACATTTTTTGCCTCATGCCTCCGGGCAGCTTAGTAGAACCACTTGCGGCATGAGCAAAGCGCGGGGTGAGGACACCCCGCGCCACAACTTTCCAACTTTCCAACTTTCCAACTTTCCAACTTTCCAACTTTCTAACTTTCCAACTTTCTAACTTACTTAACCAGAGCCAGCTTGATCCGCGCCTGCCGACCGCCGCTGTTGAGTTCAAGGAGATAAATCCCGCTCGCCAAGCCTTCAGCGTTGAAAGCCGCCCGGTGCAGACCGGCTGCCAAACGACCCTCTATCAGCCGCACTACTTCGCGTCCGGTCACGTCATACATGACCAGACTTGCATGAGACGCGGTCGGCAGGCTGAAGGGGACGGTGGTCACAGCATTGAAGGGATTGGGGAAGTTCTGCCATAAGGCGAATTCGGCCGGGGTAACGCCTGTTTCGGGTTCAGCGGCGGTGGAATCGACGTGCAGCGTAACCGGCACTTCGGTGGCGAGTCCGGCTGCGTTGTGCTTGAACCGCAGCGTCAGTTGATAGTCTCCCACCGTCAAGCCGGCTGCGGTGAGTTCCAGGCGCAAACGCGATGAGGCGCCCGGCGGCACCGTATTGAATCGCGGATCCAGGTGGATCCAGTCGGTGTTCGGTCCCATATCATATACCGAAATCCGGTCGCCGTCGGGATTGCCCATCACCGTCAGCATCACCCACTTGGTGGCATCATAACCGTTGACTATTTCCATCGCCCCCGCCCGGTCGTACTGGTCGCCCTCCAACACTGTCACCGTCCGGAACGCACCCGTCTGAGGAT
>CAZCEM010000092.1:0-7698 GCA_964497555.1 uncultured bacterium | reverse complement strand
TCAATTGTTCAGATCAAAGCAAGCAAAATCACAACGATATGGGGACACTACCCAAAACTGCCCCTCCGCTGTCATTCCGAACCTCTCCGCTGTCATTCCGACCCTCTCCGCTGTCATTTCCCAGAAAATAGGTTCTCCGCGTAGTTCAACCATCTCGGTTGACAAGCGAGACGCTTGTCCTATGCGACCTATTTTCATGTTCCGTGGTGGGGAAGCCACCATGACAATTCCCGCGAAAGCGGGAATCCAGATTGAGAGTTTAACTATTTGAAATATCAAGCGCTTAAAAATTAATTCTGGATTCCCGCTTTCGCGTGAATGACAGCGAGGCGTAGTTCAAACCAAAAAACAGCAGCAAACAGCAATAAAATCGGGAGTTTTTCAACAGACCCTAAAGTACTTTACCGATACTCCTTCCCCTCCTCCACCCCGTCGATCACGCGGAAAGCCCCTTCCGCCAACGCCTCCAGTTCACCTTCGCCGGGGAAGACCAGGATGTTCGGGGTGAGGAATTCGATATAAGGGCGCAGCATCCCCATCAGGTACTCCGAATGCGCCAGCCCACCGGTGATGACGATGCCATGCAGACGCCCCATCAGCACCGCCGCCATCGCCCCGATCTCTTTAACGTCTTGATAAATCATCCCCCGCAACGCCAGATCAGCCGTCTTGTCTCCCGCCAACGCCCGCTTCTCGACCTCCTGCGTGTCCGAGGTGCCGCAGTATGACGTCAGCCCACCCTTGCGCGACAGTTCATTGATAAGTTCGTCCCGCGTAACCTTGCCGCTGAAGCATTGCTCCACCAGCGGCCCAATCGGCAGCCCCCCGGCTCGTTCCGGTGAATAAGGACCCATTCCCAGCAGCCCATCGTTCACGTCGATGATTCGACCGTCCAATACCGCCGCAATGGACGTTCCTCCTCCAAGATGAGCTACAACGAACCGGCTGTCTTCATACTTGACTCCCAGGTCAGTTGCGGCACGCCGCGTAACCGCCTTGATGTTCAGCGCATGCGACCGGCTTTTTCGGATTATCCACTTGAGGCCGGAAATCCGCGCCAGCTCGTGAAACTCATCCACCGTCACCGGATCGACGATGAAGGCCTTCACCCCGTGCTTGCGGGCGTAATAGTCCGCCAGCATCGCCCCCAAGTTGCTGGCGTGGTTGCCTTCCTTCGCAGCCCGCAGGTCAGCAAGCATGGCTTCGTTGACGTAGTAGGTGCCTCCTTTCAGCGGCTTCAGCAATCCGCCTCGCCCCACTACGCCAACCACCTTCAGTCCGGTCAACAGCGGTTCGATGTCCTGGTCTATGAGTTCGCGGCGGTGGTCAAATTGCTCCACTGCATACTTGGACAGCCGCTCGGAGTCGTGCCGGACAGTGCGCTCGGTGAGGCAGCCGCTCCGCTTCCACAAGGCGTACTTGGTGGAAGTCGAGCCGGGATTGATGACAATGATGACTTCGTTTTCTGGATTCACGCATGTATCTGGTGTGAAAGTGCTGAAGAACCCGGTCGAGCGCCGGGTCCGATTTTCAGAGGGAAGTCCCCTGAACTGAGGGGAAAAACCTCAGAACAAAAATATACTATGATTCTCAAGCTATGGGAATGTCATGTCACGCGACGCCTGTCGCATCAAGGTGCGTAGTTGTGGATTGCGTCTTTCCGAATCAGCCGAAGGCTGATGAAGCAACCTGAGCCGTTTTCGCAAGCCCAATTGGTTTGAGATTGCTTCGTCGGTCTTCAGCAGGCTCGCAAAGACGAGATTTGAACTCTACGCCCGTGCCATCCTCGCCCCCGGCAGCCGTCTCACCAAGCCCTTGAGCTGCATTGCGGTCATCACACGACTAAATTCCAGCGCGCTCAGTCCGCTCTCCCGGATCAACTCATCGAACAACCGACTGCCGGTCTCCAGCAGGTTGTATACTTTCCGCTCTTCGGCGCTCATCTCCGGCAGCGACAATGCAGCTCGCACGTTCAGCACCGGCGAAAGCTGCGACCGCAGGCTCTCGACCACGTCCTGCGCGCAGTCGATCATTTTGGCCAGATTATCCTTCAGAAGACGGTTGACGCCCGCGCTGCGCGGCTGCCCCACGGGGCCGGGCGTCGCAAACAACTCCCGCCCCTGCTCCAGCGCATGCCGCGCGGTTATCAACGCCCCGCTCTTAATCCCAGCTTCGGTAACGATGACGCCCAAGCTCAATCCGCTGATGATGCGGTTGCGCTGGGGAAAATGAAATTGATCCGCCTTGGACCCCGGCGGATACTCGCTGATGATCGCCCCTTGCGCGATTATCTTCTCATACAGCTTCCGGTTGTTGGGTGGATAAATCACATCCACACCGCAGCCCAGCACCGCCATAGTCCGGCCTCCGGCAGCTAAGGCGCCCTCATGGGCGCAGGTGTCAATGCCTATCGCCATGCCGCTGACGATGGTGACCCCCGCCGCTGCCAACTCCTGCGCTATCATCCGGGTAACGCGCTGAGCGTATTCGCTCGCGTCGCGGGTGCCGACAATTGCCACCGAAAAATTGTATAAAGGGGAATGCACGCCCAGCCGGTATAACGCTGCCGGTGCGTCGGGGAGGGATTTCAAGCGAGGGGGATATTCGTCGTCCCAGCAGGTGATGAACTCAGCGCCCATGCCTTCGGCCTTCGCCATAGTCCTTTCAGCTTCCCGCAGGGAGGTGATGGCTTTCGCCACCTCCCGAGCCGCGGACTCCTGGATGTTTAGCGCGTGAGCTATCTCTCTGACGGATGCGGATAAAACCTTCTCCGGGCCGCCGAAAGCCTCGACCAATTCAATCGCCCGGCGATTGCCCACATTGGGCGTCGATAGAATCGCCATCAACGCCACGCGGTTGGTGCGATCCAATTCGAATGATGGGCTGGGAGTCATAAACGTTGAATGATGTTGAGGTAATGCGGCAATCAGCCTTTAAACAAGACGCTCTCGGGGATTAAACCCAGACGAGCGCCCATTATTTCAATCAACTCCGGCAAGCCCTGCCCCGTGACCGCTGAAATGGTCAGGTCGAACGGGAAATCCACACACTTGCCGGACGATTCCAGCATCGGCAGGTCCGCCTTTGATCGTACGTTCAACCGCGGCAGAGTCGGCAGGTTCGGGCTGAAGTCGTTCATTTCCTTTAACAGCCCTTGGTAGGTGGCTTTGTAGTCGGGATCCGGCGTCTCAATCATCATTACTATCAGTCGGGTGCGTTCGATGTGCCGCAGGAACTGATGCCCCAAACCCCGCCCCTGCGCCGCGCCTTCCGCCAGACCGGGAATGTCCGCCACCACGAAGCGTTGATAAGCCCCATAAGCCACCACTCCCAGCCCGGGTTCCAGCGTTGTGAAAGGAAAGTCACCGATCTTGGGGCGAGCCGCGCTGAGCGCCGCCAGCAGCGTCGATTTCCCCGCGTTCGGGCGGCCTACCAAGCCAACGTCAGCCAACAGCTTCAAATCCAGGCGCAGGTGAAGACTTTCGCCCGGTTTGCCCGTTTCAGCTTTGCGGGGGGAGCGGTTGGTGGGCGTGGCGAAATGCACGTTGCCTCTTCCGCCTCGTCCCCCGTTGACGATGACTACCGATTGACCTTCGTCGATGAGGTCCGCCAGAATGGATCCAGCGGAGGTTTCGTACACCACCGTTCCCACCGGCACCTCAACCACCACATTCTCACCCTTCCGTCCGTGCTTACGGCTGCCCTGACCCGCAGCGCCGTTCTGGGCCCGGATGTGCCGGCGGCTGGTGAAATCCGCCAAGGTGCTGATTTGGGCGGTGGCTTTGAATATGACGTCGCCCCCCCGCCCGCCGTCGCCGCCGTCGGGACCTCCCTTAGGCTCGAACGGAGCGCGTCGAAAACTGGCAAGCCCATCCCCTCCCTTCCCGGCGCTCACCGTCACTATCGCTTCGTCGATAAACCGCATTCTCAGCCTTGATAATTGCAAGAAAGCCGCGGTCCCCTGCGACGGGGCAGGAGACCGCGGCTTATATTAAATCACCGCTGAATTGGGCGTTTTACTTCAGCTCGATGGCCAGAATCACTTAATCAACACCAATTTCTGGCTGACCTGCATGTTCGGGGCTTCCAGCCGGAGGATATAGACGCCGGTCGCCAGCTCGCTCGCGTCCAGAGCGACCGTGTGATGACCGGCTTGCATCCGCCCCTCCAGCACCGACATCGCCGTCCGTCCAGCGACGTCGTATATTGCCAGCTTGACGTTCTGCGCTGCATTCAACTCGAAGCCAAGCTTCGTGATGCCGTTGAATGGATTGGGGTAAGCTGGCTCGAGTCGAACTGTGCGCGGCACCGGCTTCTCCTCGAAGGGCGCGGAAAACGGCGCAAAGGCTTCGGTGTTCATCGGCGCCAAAGCATAAGCTTGGTTTTCGCAGAAAACGCCGGTCAAATAGTGAATCGTATCCCCTTCCACCATGTTGCGAAGGCCCAGCTCGCGCACTGCATCATCGCTGAGCCCGTGCATAGTAATGCGAGCCTTCTCGACAACCTCTTCACCGTTCACTATCGCTGTTTTGGTTATGGGCCTGTAGATGGGGCGGTAAACGGAGTCTATCTCAGTGGAATCACCCGCTTGGCAGTCCCACACTCTGACCAAAACGCCTTCCAGATGCTCCGCATAGGCAGCCATGCTGGCAATGGAGCGAAGATGCGGAATAAACATCGGCTCCATGGGAGGATCTTCGCGAATTATAACGACGTCCTCCTCGCTGGCGACCTGAATGTAGGTCAGATAGCGCCATTTATCGGACTCATTAGGATCGCGTTCGAAAACGGTGCCCGTAACCTGAACTCTGGTGCCCGGATCCAGCCCCCGGTCGGCGCCGCGGACAAACACTCCTGAGAAGTAATCGGGAGCTTCTTGAATGGCAAAAGCGCCATAATTAGCCACGAATACCGGTGGAGTGGTAACTACGCCTTCGACGGTTACTTCAAACCCAAGGAAGGGCGAGTAATCGACACCCCATTCCCGCGGTCCGGGATACTGGATGTCGTGAATGGTCATCTCGCCTTCGCCGCGGACGATGTAAGAATTCCACCAGCCGAGGGGAATGAAGGACTGCCCATTTTCCACGTTGTAGGCATGGATGCGATACCAAACGTATTGACCGTTTTCCTGACCGGGGATTACACCGCTGAAGATGTCGTTGTTGGCGCTCATCTCAATTTGAACAGTGTCCTGACCGGCGCCAGGCAGGAAGTATTCAAGGTACACCCTGCTGACAGCCTTGCCGCCGGTCGCCACTACACGGGCAGTGACTCCCACTTCCTCCGCCGGCAGCGGCGTGCCAACGGCCCGCGCGACGTCGCTGATGGCCGGGGCGTAGTCAGGATAGTTGTGAAACATAAAGCCCGCGCGCGGCATTGCCACCGGGTCGCCGTCCAGCGGAATTTCCTCGATGGGAACCCGGTGATAAACCATCGGCGAGTTGGTGGCTACGCCTTCGTTCTGTGGCAAACCACCCGCGTCGGTGTCTCGAACGTAGAATATGTGAATCATGCCGTCGCGCACCAGCGGATCTGCGGACCCCCAGCCTTCACTCAGGCACTCGCCCGCTTCGGGTGCGCGGTCTCCATCCCAGATGGTGCCGGTTACATTGACGGGCTCCTGCCAGGTGATGCCGTAGTCAACCGAGGCGGAGACCATAACGTCCGCGCTCTGGTAACCGCGGGAACTGGTGTCCTGCGCGCCCGGTAGAAACTCTATGCTGCCGTCGTTACGGAAATTCTGGATATGGGGGAAACAAATCCAGACGATATAAATGTGACCGGGATTGTCCGGATCAAACACGATGGAACCCCGGTCAGCGTTCACTCTCCAGCCGCCGGGACGGAAATGGCTGTTTGCTGCCCGGTTGGGATTAGGATTATAGCCGTTATACCAGCCGTCGTAGATCATGGTCAAGGTGTCTTGGATGGAATTCCAGAACCACAGATGACCGTGAACGGCATAGGCGACTGCCGGCCATGGGTCGTCATCCCCGATGGGCTTCTCCCAGAAACCAGCGGCAGCGAACACGCCATATAGATTATCCTGTCCCTCCCAAGGGTCAAATTCGATGTCGAGGTCGCAGAAGGGGCGGAAGGTGTCGCCATAGGCGGAGGCCGGTTTGACGTCCGCCAATTCCGGCACGATGGGCAGGATATGGGTCATGCTGCGCACGCCGCGCGCCCAATCCCAGTTCTCGCCGTCGTTGGAGATGATGTAGCGGACGTCGTTGTTGCGCTGCCAGGGTCCTTGGGTCCAGTCGCCGTTGGGCCTTTGCATCGAGGTTCCGATGAGATTATGGTGCCAGCCCAACGCCACTTTGTTGGATTGAGGCGATGCGGCAGCCAGAGAGGAAATCACGCCGGTGGTATCGATGTTCAGCGGGACGCCGTTGCGGTTGACGTTGAAGGTCCAGTTGCGATGGTTTTGGTCCGGCGTAGCGCGCCAGTAGCCTATGCGCTGCCATACTTGAACATTAACGTCCTCGTTGTATTCGGTGGCGAGGATATGACCAAAATTCCGCCGATCAACGGCGCCGTGGGGCCATATCAACCTCACCTCAGGCCAAGAAACCGGATGTGAGGCCTGGAATGCGCCCCGGGCGTAGCTCCAGTCGGCTGACAATCCCGTGCCGACGTAGGTGGGGTCGTCCTCCAGATAGCCTTCAACATGGTAGAACACAATAGTGCGTTCGTCATGTGGCAGCAGATCCATGCAGGTATAGCCGGACTTGTTGCCCTCGTCCACCTGATTCTCGTTGTTGCCGGCTTCAACCAGCAAACTGCCGTCAGCATCGAGGTAGTTATAGACGACATGGCGTGGAATGAGGTTGCTCTGGTAGCCCCGCATCCAGATGAAGTGAGTGCCGCCTTGAGAATCGTGACGAACCATGTTGCCGATGGTTCCATTGTGCTGATAATCGTACCAAGTATAGCCGACTATCATGTCCTCGCCGATGGCGACTTGAGCCGGATTGTCGCGCAGGGGGAGGTCCACAAATAGGTCAGTATTGATGGGAGTGTTGGGTCCTATGACTGGAGTGGCGTCTTGAGCCATGACAGCGTTGTAAAACTCCGCCTCCTTGACTGTCCGAGGTTTCGCCGCGACGGTCACTGCCAGACATAAGACTAAGAACACCACAAACCAGGTCTTTCGTGACATTTTGCCTCCAGGGTTTCTTGTTTCTTAAAATGAACCTGTCTTTTTGTGATTGGGAAACGCAGAGCTTACCCGTGCTTTGGTGTTTAAGGCTATCTCTTCTGTTATTGGTTGCTGGTCGCTGGTTGCTGGTAATGAAAGACCAGTGAGCTAAGTAGGGTCTGCTGAATAACTCTTCTTTAGATTAAACTCTATTCTTAAAACTGCCCCTCCGCTGTCATTCCGAACCTCTTCGCTGTCATTCCGAACCTCTTCACTGTCATTTCCCAGAAAATAGCGCCTGCGACGCGTAGGTCGGGCCTCCGAGCCCGACCTTTCCCCCCCGCCTGCAGGGGGGAAAATACAAAGGGGGGTATTTTCATATTCCGTGGTGGGGAAGCCACCATGACAATTCCCGCGAAAGCGGGAATCCAGATTGAGAGTTTAACTTTTTGAAATATCAAGCGTTTAAAAAATAATTCTGGATTCCCGCTTTCGCGGGAATGACAGCGAGGAGGAGTTCAAGCCAAAAAACAGCAGCAAACAGCAAAAAAATC
>CAZCEM010000091.1:0-7775 GCA_964497555.1 uncultured bacterium | reverse complement strand
TCTCGGTGCTGTCCAACCTGGCGCCGCGTCGGTTCGACCGGATGGTGCAAGCTGCGCTGTCGGGCGACCTGAACCGGGCTCGCGAGCATCATCAAGCCCTATCGCCGCTGCTGGCGGCGCTCAGCCTTGAAACCAATCCCGCGCCTATTAAAGAAGCCATGAATTTGAGTGGCTGGGAAGTCGGACCGGTGCGTCCGCCGCTGGCTGCCGTCACCGCCGCCACCCGCAAAGCCCTGCAAGCCGCGATGGAAAAGGTCGGAGAACTCGAATGATAGACGTGGTGCTTTTTGGCGCGAGAGGTCGAATGGGACGGCTGGTGGCGGAAACTTATACCGCTTCCCCCCGGATCCACATTATAGCGGGCGTGGAGCGTCCCGCTCACCCCGACGTCGGAAGAACCATTGACGGCCTGCTGCTCTTCGGCAGCGCGGATTCGCTGCCATCCGCTGATGTCTGGCTGGACTTCAGTCTGGCTTCTCCGTCGGTGGAACACGCCTTGGCTGCGGCTGAGTTGGGGATGCCGCTGGTAGTCGCTGCTACTGGTTTCTCGAATGAGCAGGTGGAACAGCTGAAGCAAGCCGCTGAGCATTGTGCCCTGTTGCTGGCGCCGAATCTGTCTCTGGGCGTAGCAGCGATGGACCGGCTGGCGGCGTTGGCTTCTAAGCTGCTAAAGGGGAAATTTGACGCAGCCATCGTCGAAACGCATCACTCAACCAAACGAGACACGCCCTCCGGTACCGCCAAACGGCTGGTGGAGACCATCGCGGCGACGTCCAGAATTCAACCGATGGTCCTGTCCATCCGCGCTGGAGGAGTCATCGGCGAACACGAGATTCGCTTCGCCGGTGCTGAGGAGGAGTTGATTATCGTCCACCGCGCCTGGTCGCGGCGGGCTTTCGCCAGCGGGGTGGAACGGGCGCTCGAGTTCGTCGTCAACCAAGCGCCGGGATTTTACACCTTGGACGACCTTTACGAGGACGCCTGACCGGCTATGGCGTCCATCGTAATTCAGAAATTCGGCGGCAGGCTGCTGGAGACGCCGGAGCGTGTAAAACGAGCCGCTGCTTTCATCATCCAGACCCGTGAAGCCGGCTGGAATCCGGTGGTGGTGGTGTCAGCCCCCGGCAAGACCACCGACCAGTTCCTGAGCCTCATCCGCCAGATCACCGACTCCCCCACAGAGCGGGAGACTGACATGCTGCTGTCGGTGGGCGAACGCGCCGCAATGTCGCTGTTGGCTATCGCCATCAACGCCGACGGGCGCTATCAGGCGGTTTCCTTCACCGGTTCGCAGGTGGGCATCATCACCGACAACCGCCACACCCAAGCGCGGATTTTGGAGGTGAAAGGCTACCGCCTGCGCGAAGCCATTGCCGAAGGCAGGATTCCCATAGTAGCGGGCTTCCAGGGCGTGTCCCTCGACCGCGAAATTACTACATTGGGGCGGGGTGGATCCGACTTGACCGCCATGGCGCTGGCGGTGGCGCTGAAAGCTGACCGATGCGAACTCATCAAGGAATTCGGCGGGGTGTTCACGGCGGATCCGGTAGCCGTGCCCGAAGCCGTTCGGCACGAGGGTGTGGACTACGTGACTCTGGAAGCCATGACCGGCGCGGGAGCGCGTATCGTCCAGCCGCAAGCCGCGGCGATGGCGCGGGAACATTCGGTGTCGGTGGTGGTTAGAGGATTAAGCAATTCGCCGGGAACGCTGGTCTCCGACCGCAGCCTGGCAGCGGGACCGGCGGCGGGAGTGGTACTGGAGAAGGGCTTGCAGGTCTCGACTCCCGCTGCGCTGAAAGACCTCATCTTCTCCCCGCGCAACCGCCTGCGCTATCTTGCTTCCACGGCTCAGGGAATAATCGCGGCCTGGAAAGAAGACGGCCAAGCGGACGGAACGAAAGCAGCGGCGCTGGTGAACGTGGTGGGCTGGGGCGGAACGCTGGACGAGACCGTCAGCGGAGCGGTGGTAGATTTTATTCTGCGCAGTGAACTTAAACCTTGGGCGACGTCAGTCGCGCAAGGCGGCTTGAGCATCCTGCTCGACTCCCACAGCGGTGAATCCTTGACACGGGAGCTGCATTCGCTGCTGTTGAGGGAGGGACTGCTGAGCTGTTGAAAAGGTTCGATAACTCAAAGCACTGGGCAGGGTCATTTGATGCCTGTCGCCCCGGCCTTTCGTCATGGCTGTGGGGAGTCGTAATTCTTTTGGTAGTCTTCAGCTCGGTATTAATTACCGGATGTAGCGTTCGTCAACTTAAACCAACACCAGAGTCAATCGAGGAAGATATGGTTAAACCCAGGACCCAACTTAAAGGAAAGACCGGAGCGGGTGGATCGCGCCGGTCGGATCGCTCACGCCGACGCGAATTGATCGGACCCGACCCCATTATTCGCGTGGGGCTGATGGAGGAATACGACCGGATTGATTTTACCCTTTACGGTCCTTTCGACCTGGTTGATTTAAGCGGAGCCACCGTTCAGAAAAACCTACAATCCGACCAGAGATGGCACCTAGTCCCCGATAGAACCATCGAAGCGCGGGCGGTCTATAGCGTGTTGACCACCGCCTTCGCCAAGCGCGATTCAGCCGACCAGCTCCGCAAGGCGCTAGCGTTGAAAAACCACGCCGCCCGCATTGTCGAAGTCGGCGAAGAGATATTCATCGACGGCCGGCTCGTTACCAACAACATAAAATACCGAGTGCTGGTCGGTCGATGGCCCACCGAACGCGAAGCCAAGTCGCATCTGCCCTCCTTTCAGGAAGAATTTGCTCCCCGGATCATCCGACAGGTTATCAAGCCTTCCGCAGGAACGCTGGAACTTTTCAACGAGGACTACTCCGACAGCCGGTTTGTGGAAGACGGGCTGAGGCTGATACCGGCGACACCGGAAAGCCGCATCAAGCTGTACAACGTCCGCGAAGGCACCGGCTTTCATTGGGAGCGCGAGGTCGATCGCCTTTACGACGGCATCATCGAAATCCGGCTCGACCCCCGCGCGCTGTTGATGGCGTTGACGGAACTGCCCCTCGAACAATACCTTAAAGGCGTGGTGCCAGCCGAGATGCCCGACGCTTACCCGATGGAAGCTCTAAAAGCTCAAGCGGTGGCGGCTCGCAGCGAAGCCCTCGCTAAAATAGGCGTCAAACATCTAAACGACCCCTTCGACCTTTGCGCGACGGTGCATTGTCAGGTTTATACCGGCTGCACCAATCTCGATGATCGCACCTCCCGCGCCGTAGAAGATACCCGCGGCAAGGTGCTGATGATGAACAACGTAGTTGTCGAATCAGTATTTAGCTCTTGCTGCGGCGGTCACACCGAAAACAAGATCAACGTCTGGAATCCGCCCGGCGCGCCTCACCTCGAAGGAAAGTGGGACTGCGATGAGGGCGCTCCCGACCGCGCGCACCTCGACCTAACCAACGAACACGACGCGCGTAAGTGGATCGAGAGTTCACCGCCGGTGTGGTGCAACGTCGCGGCTCAGACCGAGCTGCCCAAAGCCCTGGCGAACTCCGCGAAGTATTTCCGCTGGCAGGTTTCGTACACCCGGCGGGAACTGGAAGAAATTATCCGCCGGAAATCCGGCGAAGAGGATTTCGGCTCGCTTGTCAATATCATTCCTATCCAGCGCGGTGTTTCTGGCCGGCTCATGGAGATTGAAATTCAGGGCACTCGACGCAACATCAATGTCAAACGCGAACTGAGCATTCGCCGAGTGCTATCGACAAGCTACCTGTATTCCGCCTGTTTCATCGTCGATGTGGAATACGGAGAGGACGCCCGACCCATCAATTTCGTCTTTACCGGCGCTGGTTGGGGACACGGCGTGGGCATGTGTCAGGTGGGCGCGGGCGTGATGGCGGCCAAGGACAAATCCTTCGAGCAGATACTGGCGCATTATTATCCAGGCACTAAGGTCGAAAAGGTTTATGGGCAATAAAGCCCCTCAAGCTTCGGGCTTCAGGCGCTGGTCAGCCAGCCGGAAGCCGCTGACGCTTTTTAAAACCAGCCAGTATTGAGCCAGGAGGTTTTAATGCGCTTGTTGTATTTGTCCTGCCTCCGAGAACACGTCTTTATCGTCTTTGCGAATCAGCCTAAGGCTGATGAAGCAAATCCAAAGAAACTGATTTTGATATAGATTGCTTCGTCTGCCTTTGGCAGGCTCGCATAGACGTGCCTCAGGCGCATCACCGACGAACTTCAGTTACATCAAAGACGCACTGTACATAGGAGTCAATACACCTGCTTTCGGGGAGGATCCATAGTATATATGCTGCGGAATTTCAACATTTCAATCGTCTGGCACGCTGCCAAAGCCGCAGCTAAACGGCGTCCTCCGGTCAATCGCGGCGGCGGCCCATGTTGAATAAAACCAGCGCCGTTCCTTTGGCCTTTCCCCTGATGGCAATCGTGGTTTTATTCGGCGCGCTGCCCTTTGTATATACCACAACCACCCTTGACCCTAATATTCACATCCGTTCTTTAATTCTATCCGCCGCGCTGAGTTTGTTCTTTATGCTCAACGCCATAATGCTCAGATCCTGCCCTGCTTCAATCCGATTGACAAAGATGGGCGCTTGGACTTTTCTTGCTGCGATGTTCTACTGCTTTGGTGTGGTAATATCATTAATACGCGCCATTAATCATGCGGAGGCGATATTCGACGCAACGCGGGCGTGTTTGTCTTTGGCGCTGCTGACGGCATTGACCTGGCTGGTCCTAATTGAAGACAGGATTGTCATGATTGCCGCCCGGACAATTACCGCAGCGGCGTTGCTGCAGTCCGCAATCGGCTTAATGCAGTACTTTAATGTCGGATTCACCTGGATTCCCGGCTCTTATGAACCTTACGGCGCCATCGGCCACAGTCATCTGTATGCGTCATATCTCTTGCTCTCAAGCCCCTTTTCATTGTTCTTATACAGCTGTCCTAATAAAATGTGGCGCGGGCTCAGCGCGGCAGCGCTGATTCTAAGTCTGGTCTGCATCGTGCTAACAACCTCGCGCGCTGTGTGGCTGGCGGCATTTGGCGCAGCGTGCATTACCATTGGATTAAGGTTTCTTTTCAAACGACCGGACGATTCTGTTTCAAAGATAATTAAAAAACTGACCGCGCCGTCGTTGATAATTGTCGCAGCGTTGACAGTATTAGCTCTCACAGGACAGATTAAAGTGCGCACGGGCGACTCTTGTCGTTTTCTGATATGGAAAAAAACCGCGGATATGGTCGCCGCGCATCTCCCTTGGGGAGTCGGTGCCGGCAACTGGAAGATAAACTTTGCAGCTTACGGCATCGGCGATTTACCGGAAAATGTCGCGGAAGGCTGGACAAATTTCGTCCGACCGCACAATGAATTCTTATTGGTCTTGTCAGAAACAGGTCTCTTGGGGATTATTGGATGGCTGCTCTTCTTCATCTTCATTTTGATTATCATCATACGCGCCGGCCGACAAGCCATCGCTAATGAGCACAGTTCGCTGGTGTTTTTAATGATGTTTGGAGTTTTATCATATCTGATTGCGTCTTCCTTTTCTTTCGAGCGCGAGAGGGTCGAACACAATATAATGTTGATGTTTATGGCAGCGGTCTCAATCGGCCGATTGGACATCGTCCGCGTTAAGCCCGTGGAGATTAGCCGGCGTTGGATTGCGCTTATCGCGATTATATTCATTGTGGTCAGCTCTGGGGGTGTGTATCTTAGCGGGCAGAGAATGCGCGCTGAGATTCACGTCAGCAGCGCAGCGCTGGCGCGTATGAACGGCGATTGGACGAGAGTGCTTCGCGAAACAGAAAAGGCTGATTCGAAGTTTTATACGGTCGATCCGACGGCGGTGCCGGTTCGCTGGTACCGCGGCGTAAGTAATTTCACGCTGGGGAATATTGCTGAAGCCAAGAAGGATTTCGAAGCGGCATTATCATACAATCCCCATCACTTGCACTCGCTGGTAAATCTGGCTGCATGTTTCGCTCGAGAGGGTGAGACCGAAAAAGCCATAGAATGCTATTTACAAGCGCTGAAAATTTCGTCATATTATAAAGAAGCATTGCTCAACCTCAGCGCTGTCTATTACAACGCCGGACGCTGCCGGGAGGCCTATCAAACCATTACAGCCATCCCCTCGGCCAAGTTTGATGAAAAAGCCAACCGGTTTTTAGAAAAAATAAAGGAGAAGTACTGTGAGTAAGGTTCTATTTGGGTTGCTGTCGCTGTTGGCGACGGCTTCTCTGGTGTTCGCCCAGCCGCGGATCGAATACGTAACACCCGATGAAGCTCAACGAAACCAGTCTCTAACCGTGAACATTGTCGGCGCGGAGACTAATTTCCACAGCGAACAAGGATCTGACTATATCGGAGCCTATTTTCGCTTAATGCAAGAGTCAGACATGACCCAATACATCTATGGGAGGAACCTTCAGTTTGTGAGCAGAACCGAACTCAACGCTGACTTCCAGATACCGTCGGACGCCATGCTCGGATATTGGGACGTAGTGGTCGAGTCATCTTGGGAAGACGCGGCGATTTTGTGGAGCGGGTTCCATATTTATTACGTCAACCACCCCCCGTCCAGCTTTCCGCTCATCCTGCCTCCGGATGGTTCTCGCATCCCCTCCGACGAGTTAGTCTGTTTCTTGTGGAGCGCTGCCAGAGACCAGGATGGACAGGATGTGACCTATACTCTGAATATCACCGGCAGCCTCGACTCGCGCACTTACACCGCCGGCAATGACGTTACGCTGAACGTTCTGCGTGAAGACCTCATCGCGCTGCTGTCGGACAACTGCCTGACATGGGAGGTTTGGGCGAGTGACGGCGAAGAATCCACCCGGTGCGAATCTCCCTTTACGCTGCTCCCGCCTTCGGGCGTGTCGAATTCCATCCGCGTGCCGGCTGACTTCGGACTTTCGGTCTATCCCAATCCGTTCAATGCTGCGACTCAACTGGATTTCGGGCTGTGTGAAGGGGGAGATGTAAATCTGGTGGTGTATGATCTGAACGGGCGGCTGGTGGAGAACTTGGTGAGCGGACATCGGGCTGCGGGCGTCCACTCGGTGTCATGGGTCGCCAACGGACAACCGTCGGGGTTGTACTTGGCGAGGCTGGAGTGCGGAAGACAAACGGCTTCACGAAAGCTCATGCTGGTAAAGTAAGTCTGAAAGTCTGAAAGTTGGCAGGTCAGCGTAAAACGAGAAGGAAGAGACAAGCGGCGGCAGTTCGGGAGCTCGCGGGAGTTTGTCTTTGTGAGCCGGTCTCAGGAGAGCGAAACAGTCTCTTTTGCTTTGGAGGGCGGACTTTCAGAATCTGTCCGATAATTGCAAATTGAGGATAAAATGCTCCGCATTGCATCATTCCTGCGAAAGCAGGAATCCAGAGAACATCTTGAAGTTACGTAACTTTCTGGATTCCAGCCTTCGCTGGGTTGATGCTGTGAGGTTCGTGGCGCGTTGTTTTTGGGATTATCGGACAGTCTCTTTCAGTACGCCCCGATAGGCAGACGCCCGTTGTACTGCCTCGGTCGGACTCGGAGGCCCAGCCTGCGCGTCCCTAAGGAGCTGTTTTCTGGGAACTGACTGCGGCGACGAGCAATCCGCCAAAGACCAGCCCTTCCGATGCGTGTTGATGTGGTTCGATATTACCGGACCAGTACCGCCTTTTTAATCAACACCTGATTTGGTGTGCTAAGCTGGAATAAATATACACCCGAAGGCAGCTCGGCAGCGGTCAGGGCGCTGGTGTAAAATCCGGGCGGCTGAAAACCTTTGAACAACAC
>CAZCEM010000090.1:7480-7802 GCA_964497555.1 uncultured bacterium | reverse complement strand
AGCAAACCCTAAGTAATGCCGCGTTCACTGAGCACTGAGCACTGGGCACTGGGCACTACTTCCCTGGCAGCACAATCCTGACGGTGGTGCCTACCTGCGGCTTGGACTCCTGGACAAATATCTTGCCGTGATGGACGCTCTCAATCAGCCGCCGCGACAGCGACAAGCCCAGCCCCCAGCCGCGCTTCTTGGTGGAATAGCCCGGTCGGAAGACGTTGCGTCGATGGGGACGGGAAATGCCAACGCCGTTGTCGATGATATCGACTATCACCCGCCGCCCCTTCTGATGCGCCGCAACCTTGACGAAGCCGCCCTCACCGTG
>CAZCEM010000090.1:0-7470 GCA_964497555.1 uncultured bacterium | reverse complement strand
GTGCAAAGCTTCCACCCCGTTGCGAACCAAATTCTCGATAACCCAAGCGAACAGGTCGGGATTTATCTCTGCAATAATGTCATCAGGCGCTTCCACGTCCAAGTTGACCTCCCCGGCTCCAAGCTGCGGCAGCCGCCGGTGAATGTACGCCACCGCGTCCGACAGAATCGGTTTCAAGCGCGTTGTCTCCACGTCGGCCCGAGATCCCAGCCTATTGAAGCGCTCCGCTACCGCTGAGAGGCGGCTGATGTCGCGCTGCATATCCCGCCGCAAGGAAGCCGTATCAATCCCCTGGTCGCACTCGCCCAACAACTCCACCCAACCCATAAGCGAAGTCAGCGGCGTGCCCATCTGATGCGCGGTCTCCCGCGCCAAACCCATCCACACCATCCCCTCCTCACTCTTCTTGATGCTGACGAAACCCCAGTAGCCAATGAGAATAAGCGCGCCCACCATCAACACCTCAAATATCGGCAGATACCGCAGACGCCGCACCAAGTCGGAATCGCCGTAATAGAAATAGAGCGTCAGATTGTATTCGGGGATTTCAATGGGCACAGGCATATTGCCATGCCGCATCCATTCCTTCTGCAGCAGCTTGACGCGGGGACGCGCTATCGAATCGGGCAGGGATTCAAGATTCGGCAGCCCCGACCACGAAGTCGGTTCATGGCGGGAATCGGCGATGACCAGCGGGAAGTCCTTCTTCGCCATCTCCCGCAGGTATAACTCCAATCCCGTGCCTTCCTGCAGAAACAGGTTGCGGAAGTGTTCAACTTGAAGCTGCACCGTGCGGCGGGTTATCTGACGCAGGTCGGAGATGATGCCGTCGGTGTAGAACCACACCCCGATGGTTATCGCCACCGCTGCCACGAACAGCCCGCCCTTGAAACTGCCCGCCCGCCGATAAAGTAATCGCAACGCTCAGGTTTCCTGTTTCACAGCCACAATCAACAGCGAGCCGCCCGTCCGCTGCTCGCCCGGGAGCACGTCCAGCAGCATCGCCGCGAGCGCCAGCGGCCACGCTGCCGCCAAATACAGCGCCACTGCCGCGACCCAAGCCGGACTGCGACCCACAAGGCTCAGGGGGATCCGCTGCAGCAGCGTCCAGGCGGCCCTGCCGAAGGGACCATAGCCGTGAATGATCCGTTCGAGCTTGAATCCCGCGCTCGACAGCCTATCGACCGCTTCACTGTCCCGGTATCCATCCCGCAGGTGTTCGCCCACCTGCCAGCCGGGATGATGACCAGAATGCTCAGGACGCTCCGGGCTTAGGTTGCGCGGTGTGTGCATGATGAACCGTCCGCCGGGTCTGAGGATGCGATGGAACTCCCGAAAGACGGCCGCGTCGTCGGGAATGTGCTCCATCACGTCCACCGACAAGACCAGCTCAAAGCTGCCCGACTCCAGCGGCAGTCGCTGTGCGTCGCCGATGATGACATCGAGTTCGGGATGCTCTTCCCGAAAGTACTTGTCAGCGCCGTAAAGGTGGATTCGGTCGATCTCCAGTCCCATTATCCGCGACTGGTCGAACAGCCGCGCCATGAAGTCGCTGTACTGCCCGAAACCCATGCCCGCATCCAGCACTCGGCTGCCCTTCGTCAACCGTCGCCGCTGCCGCCGCAGTTCTCTTCCCACCCACCAAGCGCGCAGAAACAGCAGGTTCAGCGCCCGATGAAACCACCGCCGAAGCGGGCGGTTGCGCCCCAGCATCCGTGCAAGGCGTATTTTTACCGGGTCGTAGTCCAATCGTTATTACCACGTTTTTCAAGCGCTGCACCGTCTTCCAGACGGCTCAACGACAAGACGCCAGCCGTCTGGAAGGCGGCGTTATATAAGGTTGCGGGATAGGGACGTAAGGCAATAGGAGGACGGGCTTCCCGTCCGTCGTCCCTATTCTTCAGTCCTCTATTGAATATTATAACGCATATTCCCGCCTTCCAACAAAGGTAATGGACGATTAACCGTCGTAATAAAAGGAAACCCGGTCTCAGTGAAACCGGGTCTCCGGGAGCGGCGAAGAGCGGGGAGTTCCTCACCTATTCCTTAATGTCTTCAATTTGTTCCCGTCAAGTCTGAGCCGTTGGGAGTTTAGCGCAACTCCCTCCACTTGCCAACTCGTTAACTTTCAAACTTTCAAACTTTCAAACTCACTTCAACAACACCATCTTGCGCAGCGCCGTCCGTCCGCCCGCCTTCAACTCGCAGACATACACTCCGTTCGGCAGCTTCGAGCCGTCAAACGCCACCTGGTAGGTCCCCGGCATCCGCAGTCCGTCCTCCAACATCTGCACCAGCCGGCCGGTGACGTCGAACACCCGCAACTGCACCCGAGCCGTCCGATCGAGGCTGTAGCCGATGGTGGTGGAAGGATTGAAGGGATTAGGGTAGTTCTGGTCGATACTGAACCGCAGCGGCAGCGCGATCTCATCGGAAAATCCAGAATGCTCTACGATCTCCATGCAGATTGGAATCTCAAACCAGCCCGGCACGGCGTTGAAATCATAACGAAGAGTAATCCAGTACCTGTCCCAGGGTTTATCGGTAGATTCCACCCGAACGTGGAACGGAACAGATTCACCTGCGTTGACGGTGCCCTCGGTCGGCGAGTAGCTCAGCCAGGTGGTGTTCGGTTCCAACTCCAGCACCTGCACCACGTCCCCTCCAGCGCCGTCAACCACCTTGCACAACGTCCACACCGAACTGTTCCAGCGGTCGGTCACGTCCATGCCGTTGCTGCTGCCGGGCGTGACCAGCAACTCTTCCAACTCCTGCGTCTCAGGATCGCAAGCGTAAAGAGTCGTCTGTTCGTTCAAGATGGCGTGAATGAACAGTTTCTTGGAACTCTCCCGCAGAGGATGCCAGGACAATCCGTATTTCCGCAGAGCTTGCCCGTTGACGGCGGGACGCCAGGACCTGACGAGGTTGCCCTGCCGGTCGTAGCCCTTAATCGGGTCGGTGATGCCGGTCGTATAGTAGATTCCGTTGGCCGGGTCGAAGGCTACGTCCTTCGACTGGGTGAGTGAATCCACGATGCTGTCCTGAAGCGCCATCGTGGCCGGATCGAAACTATACATGCAAGCGCGGTAAGCGCCCCAAATCAACTCACCGTCAAACTCCATGCCTCTCAATCCCCAGTTGTCCTCCCACGGCAGCGTCAAGCTGTCCTTGAAGACGCCGGCGCGATTGAATCGATAAACAACCGCCAGTTGATGGGTGCGGTCGTTGCCGCCGGCGGAGACATAGAACAGTGAATCCACAAACACCACGCCGTTGACGTGCCCGTTGCCGATGCGGATGGTGTCGCCTTCTTCGGTTACGCCTATGGGCGTATTGGTGACATTGAAGCTCTGAAAAATCCGGAACATCTCGTCGCGGGAGGGGGCGTCCTCTTGAGGCAGGGTGAACAACACCTTGCTGTTGAATTTCAGCGCCCCATTGCCGGTGTTGCGAAGCGGTATCTCGAAGTCGTTGGCGTTCTCGTTCTCGATTTGAACGTCAACGCCGGCGAAATCCAACGAGAATTCGGGATGCAGCAAGGCAAAGTCGAGCTGCAGCTCTTCGTCAGGATGAACCTCAATGCCGGTGATGACGGAGTCGTTGTAAAACACTTTGCTGGCAGCGATTGTGTACAGCCGCTGCTCATCTACTAACAACTCGGGGATGTCATATTGCCCCAGCGAGTCGGTGACAGCCCAGAAACCGAAATCAGTCCGCACCAGCACGCCTTCCAGCGGCAGATTGTTGGCGGCATCCAGCACCGTTCCATACAAGTGAGCCGTGTCGAAAACGACCAGCGTGGTGAAGCGGATGGCGCGTTCAGCTTGCAGAGTCGCCGCGCCGGGCGTCAATTGGTGCCAGTAGGTGTACTGCAAACCTGTATTGAGGTCGGGGCTGACAATTCCCACGGTGGCGTAAGGCGTGTCGCCGTAACCGTCAGCCGGAGTGCGATTATCCTCGATGGTGAGGTACTGAAAGAAAATATCGGCGTTGCCGTCCAGAGTCTGGTGATGCTCCGGGTTGTATAGGATAACCTGAAACGTCTCCACCGGTGATTGACCCGGCATCAGGCGGCGCATCCGCGACCATTCCACCACAAAGCGGGCACTGTCAACATCATGCCAGGTGAAGATGCCGCTGGAATTGTCGGTGATTAAATCATCCCAGAAGGGGCACAACATCCCCGGCACCGTCAATCCGCAGGGAATCGGGCGGTTGAGGCCGGTCATAACGTCCGGGAACGCTCCCAGCGCCATCCATCCATTGGTGCAGATGGTCGCCTGATTGTATTCCTGTCCATAGTACTGGAAAGTGAACGGTAACTCAATGACCGTGCTGGTGTCTCTACTTGCGCCGGTGTCTCGCAGGTTGAGATTGACGCCTTGAATCTCTCCCACCCGGCCGTCTATCTCAATCCAATGATAGCTTGGCACAACCTCCCAGTCAGCGTCGGTGTCGTCAAAGCATACGTAGCCGTAGTCGTCGGGTCCAAACGGAGTACCCTCCCCCGCTCCACCGACGGTGATTGTGAACGGTATCGCCTGCCGGAAGCCGTCCTCACCTTCAACCACCAGCGCCAGGTCTCCTTTGCTGCCCGGTATCTGCAAAGGATGAGCGCTCACCCGCAAGGCTTGCTGAATGGCGGCCTCCCGTCCGACTGCCACCGCGTCGAAATGCCCCACCATGTTCGGGATGCTCAAGGTGGGCTGACGAGTTTCCAGATATGCACTGAGGGGTGTGGTGGCTTTAGCGCCCGAATTGCGGATGGTGAAGGTCATTTCAGCAATTTCGCCGGGCGCCAGCGGGTCGCCGACCCAGTTGAGCCTGGTGATATTTAAAACCGGACCTGCCACCGGAATCGCTACCGTGCTCTCCCAGGTTTCCTCGCCCACCTGCGCCGTCAAACTGAACACCGCCGGCTGACTGGGGTTGAACTCGCCGTTTATTTGGACGGTGAATTCAGCGCTGACGGATTCGCCGGCTGCCGGAGCTTGATTGAATTGAACTTCACCATCGAGGACCGAGCCGTATTCAGTGAGCGCGGTCAGCGTGAGGTTGAGTTCCCCGTCAGGATTGTTCTGTCCTAAGTTTTGCACCTGAACGGTCAAACCTAGGGTCTCGCCGGGATTGGCAGTGCCGTCGCCGTCGCCCTGCTGGTCGTTAATCTCAAAGGAAGCCGCGCCGATGAAGGTTTCCGCGTTGGCTATCCGCAGGGTGTCGATATAGGTGTGAAGGTTATGCCCGGTCACTGTCAGGAAAATCGAGCCGTTCTGCGTGGCTGCCGGATCCATCGCCAGAACCACCTCGCCGTTCTCGTCGGTCCAGGCTTTGACTTGCAGGGCTTCCGGCTTATAAAGGCACACCAGCGCCCCCGGCACTGGTTGGTCCTCGACGTCGCTTACCGCCACTCGACACACCGTCTCGCCAACGCGGAAGGCTTCGGGATGTTCGACTTGAAGTGATTCGGGGATGGCGGTATAGACGTCCACCGCCGGGTCGCCCATGAGGTTATATATATAGGTATGGCAGAGCCAGTTCTCGGTGCCGGTGGCGTTGTGATTGATGTCGCCGCGCCCGAAGTAGCAGTTGTACAAATCCACCTTGCCGCCCATCAGCGCCCAGCCCTGAGAATGCAAGCCTCGGTCGAGCATCCGATACAGGACGCCTCCGACGAGGCAGTTGTTATAGTAGGAGTGAGTGGCGCCGCCGGTGCCGATGGCACCTATCGAACCGCCGTTGGTGTGGTACATAAACCGTTCGATGTAGGACCAATAATCGTAAGCGTGCTCCAGAAAGTCGCCGGTGTTGCAGGTCGCTAAAATCACAAACGGCAGTTTCCGACTGTTGCGGAGGTTGTTGTTCACGTTGGGTCGCGGCCAGCCGTTTAAGGCTTCCCAGCCTCGGTGCATGTAAATCGAGCAGCCGCCGTTGATGTTGGACTCGATAAACTGCGACGGATTCGGCTGCTGATTCTGACTGGAGCAAACCAGCGTATTGACCTGACTCCACCCTTTGGAGAGCAGAAGGTCTTTCATCCAGAACACCAGACTGTTGGTCGATGAGCCATTGCGCCAGTCGGTTGAAGCCGCGGCAGCCCGCAGATACCAGCCGCTTTCATCGACCCAATGCTGGTTGTTATCTATATACCCCATGTAGGGATCTGATTCATATTGGATGGTTTTTTGAACCTGAGTCGCCAGCATTTGAGGACCGTCGCAGACAAATCTGCCCACCGCAACGTCTGCCAGAATGTCGTCTCCGTCGAGGCAGGCATAAGGATGGTCAGTTTCGTAGGGATTGGCCACGTTGGCGTGAATGTGGCAGGCTATGGCGTAGGTTTCAGCTGCGTCGCCGACCAGCACCACGTATTCAGGCGCGGGTGTGTTCTGTTGATAAGCCTGCCGCACCGCGTTATACACGGCGTTGCGGTCGGTGTTGTTCTGGACTCGAAGCAACTGCACCGTCCAGCCCATCTTGCGCCGCCACTCCATCAGCGGATTCAACTGCGTGACCAGGTCGTTGAATATCTGCGAAGCGCCGGTTACATAGAGTATCGCGCCGGCGTGTTCGTCCAGGTCGCGCGGCGGCTCGGGAGGATTTATAACCAAATCATGGACGATGCGGTAGGCGTTCATCGAAGGGCGCGGACGCTGAGGATCCTGGACTAAATTGACGCGGTTGAGGTCGGTGTCGTAATTCAGCTCAAAGTCGAGCCGTTCGGCAACCCGCAGTTCTCCGGTCGCGGGATTCCACCGCGCGGGATTGATTCTGACCGGAAGGATGCGGTAGCCCCTTAAGATGGCGGGGCGACCGAGTTCGATGGTCTGGGGGGGCCAGAAGCCGTCTGTGCCCATGGATTCTTGAGTAGTGAAGGCTTCGCTGAAGGTTGATAAATTGACACGAGCCGCTTCGGAGACTGGGTCGCCGTTTTCGTCGCGCCGCCCCGGCACCGGACGGATTCCGGCAGCCGTTTGGATGTTCTCGTTAAGGATTCTCGCTTCGACGCCGCTTTCCGGAGGGATAAGCACCATCCTTACGATGGAAGGCAGTTCGGGATAGCCTTGGGGGCTGAGACAGGTCTCGCCGGGTATGGTTATCTCATCGAACGAATCACCATTGATGGATAATCGCTCGGTGTTCCAATCATCGACTTTTAATGCAAACAATGCACGTAGATCTGAATCTTCATCAATCGCCGTGATGGTGACGCTGGAAGGTTGAGCGTTGGCGGTGTCGTTTGACGCTATGCACGTCACAGCAAAAGCCGACATTAACATCATTGTTAATGCCGATAAAACAAGAACATTAAGACTCGAGCGCATAAATCCTCCGGTTTTCAAGGCGCGTTCTGCGGTCGCTGGATAGCTGGTTCAATCCACAACCGCTGTTTAATACACAAAATCAATGCCAAACATCTTCCTTTGAAAATAGCCGGTGGGGAGGCGTAGGTCGGGCCTCCGAGCCCGACCG
>CAZCEM010000089.1:0-7983 GCA_964497555.1 uncultured bacterium | reverse complement strand
CAGCTTCGCCCCCCCTGACTTGAACAGCCACCGCCGCACCGCCATCGTCCCGAACACTAACAGCGACAATACGATCCCCGCCCAAGCCTTAAATCCCACCGAAAACCAAGACCTGAAGGTGTCAAACCAAGTCCATACCGGCAGATGCACTTCCTCGTCCAGCCTATCCAGTAATCGAGTTCGCGCTATTTGCAAATTAAATTTCAAGTCCCCATCCTCGCCCAACAACCGCGACGCCTTCTCCCAGTACAGAATCGCTTCGCCCACTCGGTCGGTCTTGTAGTAGGCGTTGCCGAGGTTGTAATACAACGCCCCAGATTGGTAGCCTTGATCCACGATCTGATGCCACCGATCCCGCGCGTCCTCGAAGTTCCCCTCCAGATAAGCACGATAACCCGCTTCAAACAACTGGTCCAAGCCGCCAGCCAGAACCTGCGCGTCGAAACACCACATCATCGTCAGTGTTAGAAGAAGGAACATAAATGACCGCTTCATCGCAGCCCCTCCAGCGACTTGGCAATCTGTCGTATCCGGTCCATCAGCGCTCCCGCGTCGTTTATCGCCAAGCTTCCTCCACCGAAACGATAGAAATCAACCTCTGTAATAACATTCTTTATCTCTTTCACCGTGTTTTCGTCACAACCGCGCTCCATAAACTCTCTTTCGATGATGGCCATAGTCAGTCCCGCAGCGGGGTGGTCAGTTGCCGCTCCGATCCATTCCAGCAGAGCTCCTTCAAGAAGGGAAACAGCCTCAACCGCCAAGTTGGTCTTCAACTTCTGCTGCGCGGTTCTCACCGCTTTGCTGAATCCTTCCGGCGCCCGTCGCAAGCGTGTGGCTCGCGGATCGAAGTTCCTCCGCCGGACGACTTCCTCCACGCCCAGACCCAAAAAATACAACAGCGGAAACACCAGCATCCCCCCATAGACCAGCGGCGAATGAACCAGGTTCTGCTTGACCGGCGTCAAAGGCGCGGTCAAGTCCTTGATGAAGTGGATGTCCTGCCCCATCAACGACACCCGCTCCGGATTTATATAATTGCCGCCCGAAAGATTCTCGCCGGATGCGGGCGAAACCGTTATCGAAAGACTGCCAGTACTGGCAGTGCGATAAGTCTTGGAATCCGGCTCAAAGAAGCTGAAACGGAGCGGTCCTAAGGTGAAATCGCCCATCCGACGAGGGATAACCAGATAATTGAAGGTCTTGGTGCCCTTCATACCGGTAGAATAGAGCTTGATGTTCTCCTCGCGGGTGGGGTCGAAGCTCTCGAAGCCGTCCGGCAGCGTCAAGCGCAGCGGATCGACTGACCGAATGTAACCGTCGCCGGATACTGTTACTTTAAGATTAATGGCTTCGTGCTGCTTGACGTCATTTTTATCCACTGACAACGAAAACCGAAAATTGCCCACGTCGCCTTTGAAATCCACCGGTTTCCCGACATTGGGCAGAGGAAGCACCTTAATCTGAATCGGCCTGGCAGTTAAGGTTCGCACCTCCGAGCGCGGCATCGAGAAGAACGGGTCGTCCCAAATTGACCGCCTTCGCCCCCGCTGCGGCACCTCCACCGATAAGTCGGCGGCTGCTGGCTCGATGGTAAGATTGCCGTCACGGGTAGGAAAGTAGGCTTCTTTGCGGATGGTCGCGACCTTGTATCCCTGCCCCCGAACCTGCGTGTCCCGCACCGCCGGACGATCCGCGGTTTTAATCTCTTCCTGCCAGAAGCCGGTGGCTTGCGGCAGCTTGGGGAAGGCGTAATTTCCCACGTTCACGCGGAAGTACAAGTCATACGTAACAATAGTCATCTCCTGCACGTACAGGCTGTCTTTATCGGCGCGAGCCACCAGAAAGGCATCCGGCAAGGCTTCAGAACGATTGAAGGTTTGGTCGGGAGCACTGGGCGGCGGTGTATCCAGCGGCGATTTTCCCGGCGGCAGCGCCTCCAGCGTCACCGCATTGCCTTGAATGGTTCTTTTTCCCTTTGTCATCACGGCAGGGATTGTATAGGTGCCCTCCTGTCGCGCTCGCAGAATATAAGTGTAGCTTTCCGAGCGGTTCATCCTGCCGTTCACGATGCTGATGGATGTCGAGGTGCTCGGACCCATGAGCACCTCCAGGCTGCCGAAATCGGGAGGCGCGATGTCGGGCAGCGAGCCTTCGCTGGAGATAGTAACGGTATAGGTCACCCGCTCGCCCGCCGTGCACGCCGAGGGCTCGATGGTCGCTTCTATGCTGATGTTCTGACACTGCGCCAGAGGCGTCGTCAGGGCTGTGATTATCAGAATGAAGACCAGCACTGCTGTCAATCTTCGAGGCATTACCAATCCTTCTCCGCGCGTTTGGGTTCGCCGAATTGACGGCGAAGCTTGTCCTTCACTGCTTCATTCTCGTCGTTTTCCATGGCTTGCAGCAACTGCATCGCCTCTTGCTCGGACATCTCATTTTTATTCTGATCGGCCCGTCCGGAGGAATCCTGCTGCGCCTGTTGCAGCGAATCAGCTTGAGCCTGCTGGGTCGAATCCTGTTGAGCCTGCTGATTGGAATCCTGCTGAGCCTGCTGCTGCTGGTCTTGCTTAGTGGAATCCTGGTCGGACTGCTGGTTCTGTTGCTGTTGCTGCTGCATCTGCATCATCCGCAGCACGGTTTCCAGATTGTGCTTGGCGTCGGCGTCGTCGTGTTTAAGACGCAGCGAATTCTTGTAAGCGCCGACCGCTTCCTTTAGTTTCTGTGCGCCGGCGAGGCTGTTGCCGAGGTTGTACCAAGCCTTAGCCGCCACTTCCGGCTTCTCGTTTTCGAGGGCTTTGGAGAACGAGTTCACCGCATCCGGCATCTTGTTTAATTTATAGTAAGCCGTGCCCGCGTCAAACTGTATCTCGCCGCGCTCGGGCTTCTTCTCCAAACCCGCTAAGAATTCCGCCAGCGCTTTGTCGTACTCGTCCTTGTTGTAGTGGCTTATGCCCTTGTTGACCGAACCTCGCGGGGTATCGGCATACAGTGGCGCAACCGCCATCGTCAAGACGACAGCCGCTGCCGTGAAGTACGTAAATGTTCTACCCATAATGTACGCCAGTTTTTAACCGCCTTTTTCCACTGAAATCCTCAAACAAACAGAACGCACAGGATTAATAGGATTATCGCTCTGCAGCTTGGTTCTGCTGAAAACGCCTGATCCAAACGGACTCCCCAAATTCCTACCCCTTCTTTCGCCTTTTCTTTCCCGGAACAATCAAACCCTCGATAAACAACAGCGCCAGCGCTGCCGCCAAAGGCCACTGGAAGCGGTCTTCGTAGTCGGTGTATTGCTTAGTCTCAAACTCCTCAGTCTTCATGCCGCTTATCTTCTCGTAGAGGGTTTCGAACTCCCGCCCGGTCTTAGTAGCTCGGAAATACTCACCGTCAGTGGCGTCGGCGATATCCTGCAGCAGCTCTTCGTCCAGCCGCGAGACTACGGTTGTTCCGCGGTACTGCTTATAGCCGGTGGTGCGGCCTCGCGCAACCTTAACCGGCACCGGAGCGCCTTCGGGGGTCGCCATGCCAATGGTGAAGATGCGGATGCCTTCCTTAGCGGCTTCCTTAGCCTGTTTGAGAGGCTCACTGTTGTGGTCTTCACTGTCGGTTATGAGGATTAAAATCTTCTGAGCCTTGCTCTCGACTTTAAACGCGCGCCGCGACTGCTCGATTGCGGCTGAAATTGATGTCCCTGGTAATGGTATAATATCCGGCTCCAGCGCGTTCAACATCGTCGCAACGGCTGAATAATCCACCGTCAGCGGCGACTGCACAAACGCCACCTGCGCGAACGGCACCAACGCCACCCGGTCGCCTTGCAGGCGCTTCAAAAGCCGTATGACTTCGCTGCGCGCCTTGATGAGGCGGCTGGGTGAGATGTCTTCGGCGTTCATGGATTCTGAAACGTCCAGCGCAATGGCGATGTCCGTGCCCTCGCGTTTTACCTCCACCAGCCGCGTGCCCACCTGCGGTCCCGTCAGCGCGGTCATCACCAGCGCCAGGGCGACAATGGTCAACAACCGTTGGATTAGAATTCTCGCAGGAGCGCGAGTAGGTAAAGCTACGTCCCACATTGACTCCTCGGCCCAGCGCTTCATTGCCCGCAGACGCCAGAAGTACTCATACACCGCCAGCAGCAGCAACGGCAGGATTGACCACAGCAGATTGAGATATGCCGGATGCGCGAAACGAATCATGCGAGCCTCCTCGCAATCACCGACGAGAGCAGCCATCCTGCCAGCAGCAGCCCCAGCCCTGCCCAGGCCCAGCCGTAGAACAGCTCAGCATAGCGGCGGAAAGCGGTCACCTTGATCTTGGTCTTTTCCATGGAGTCGATTTCTTTGAAGATGCGCTCCAGCTTGTTGTCATCGGTGGCGCGGAAGTACAGTCCGTCGGTGGAAGAAGCAATGTCCTTCAGCAGGCCTTCGTCGATGTTGACCTGCACCTGCTGGTAGGTCTGCCGCCCGAACATGTCCACCACCGGATAGGGCGCCGAGCCGCGGCTGCCCACTCCGATGGTATATATCTTCACGTTCAAGGCTTTCGCAGCTTCCGACAGCGTCGAGGGTGACTGTCCGTAGTTGTTCTCGCCATCAGTCAGCAGGATGACAATCTTCGATTTGGACTCGCTCTCCTTCAGGCGGTTGAGAGCCGCGCCCAGCGCCTGTCCGATGGCGGTGGCGTCGGGATCGACCAGTCCCACCTGAATCCCGTCGATGAGTTCGTTGAGGATGGCATGGTCAATTGTCAAAGGGCACTGAGTAAAGGCTTGCTTGGCGAATAGAACCATGCCGATGCGGTCATAGGGACGGCCATCGATGAACTCCTTTGCCACCCGCTTGGCGGCTTCCGAGCGGTCGGGTTTGAAGTCCTGAGCTCGCATTGAGCCGGAGATGTCCAGCGCGATGATGATGTCGATGCCTTCGGTCTGAACCTCTTGTCCCTGACTGACCGACTGGGGCCTCGCCAGCGCGACGATGAGCAGCAGCATCGCGGCATAGGCGAGATAGAGCGGCGCCTGCCCCAGCAAGGTAATCAGATCGCGGCGCTTCAGCGATTGGTATGCTGACGACGACGGGAACGGGATTCTCGGGAAACCGCGGTGACTCCGGTGGATGTGCAGCCAGATTAATGCCGCCACTGGAAGCGCCAGCAGGAAGAAGCAAGGGGAGGCGAATTGAATCATTGAACCGCCTCCTTCAACGCTGCGGGCTTGGCAGCTTTATCACCCACGGGAACGTAGATGCTTTCCTCCGGCTTGGTGGTGCGGACATAGGTGAAGCCCGCCTCCAGCAGCTCGATGTGGTCGCCGCGTTCGGGTTTGAAACGCGCAAATTTGACCAGGTCGGACATGGTCATGATTTTGACGATGTGGCTGCGGTTTTCCCGGTTGATAGACCAGATTAAATCCTGAGCGAATAGCTCCGTGGTAGTCATCTCCAATGCGTCAATTTCAAACCGACGGCCGATGTACTCCTTGAGGATTTCGCTGAGTTCGCTGTAGTAGGGCAGCACGGTCTCGATATCCGGCAAGCCGCCCGCCTTCAGTTTTTCCAACCGTTCCAGAGCCACGAGGTGCGCCGGCCGCGACGGCGGGACGTATTCGGGAATCTCGCCGCGCGCGCGCTTGATCTTCCGACGGATATACCAACCGGCTATGAAAGCCAGAATCAACGCCACGGCTACGATCAGCCACGGCAGCAGGTCTTGGAACGTCCATCGCAGGGGAATCGGCGGTTTGATGTCCTTCAGACCAGCCAGGCTGTCCTCCGGCGACAACACACTTTTAACGTAGATGTTGCCGGGTTCAACCCAGACGGTGTCAGTGCCGCCGGCAGACTGTACTACCACCGGCAGCTCGGGCAGGTCTTTATCGCCGGGTTCAAATAGTGAGATAATATATCGCATCGACCAGTCGCCGTTCTTGGCGTTGATGGTATCGATGCGGATAATTTCCGCCGGCACCAGAGCGTCCTGACCGGGGAAGACGACCTTGTCCTTAAGTCCGGTGTGGATGTTGAGGACCATCTCAATCGGGTCACCGACGGTGATCTCGCGGGGATTGACTTCAATCGACACCTGCTGAGAGGAGGCGAAGGCGGGAACCAGCAGGATGAACAGGATTGAGAGTGATCTTCCTAATAGACTTGGAGGGTGGACTTTTAGTCCGCACTGGTCGGGCTCGGAGACCCGACCTACGCTTTTTGAACGGTCGGGCTCGGAGGCCCGACCTACACGTTTTAAACGGTCGGGCTCGGAGGCCCGACCTACACGTTTTGAACGGTCGGGCTCGGAGGCCCGGCCTACGCGGGAAGGGCGGTCGATCAAAGTCTTCCTGCTCATCGGCGCTTCTCCCGATTGCGGAAGAACCGCACCAGCGGAGGGAAATAGGGCTGGTCAATCGGCAGCTCGACGTGGTCGATGCTGTTCTTCTTGAAGAAAGCCTGTCGCTGCTCGCTCCACTTCCTGGCTTCATCCTCGAAGGCCTTCCGCGTCCAGACTGAAGTATTCACCCAGTGGCCATTGCCGGTCTCCCGGTCGCGCAAGGGGATGAGTCCCACTGACGGCAGCCGGCGCTCGCGGGGGTCGAACATCTCCAGCGCCACGATGTCGTGCTTGCGGCTGGCGACCCGGAAGACGCTCTCATAGCCGCGGTCGATGAAGTCGCTGATGAGAAAGACCACCGCCCGTTTGCGCAGGGCGTGCAGGGCGTATTCCAGCGCCGAGGAGATGGACGTCCCCCGCGACTGGGGTTTGAACGCCAGCACGTCGCGGATCAAGCGCAAGACATGGCTGCGTCCCTTTTTAGGTGCGACGAAGTGCTCAATCTGGTCCGAGAACAGCAGCAGCCCCACCTTGTCGTTATATGCAAGCGCGCACAAGGCAAACAGCGCCGTCAATTCCGCGGCAATCTCCCGCTTGATGAGCCGTTTGTTCTTTTCCTCCCAGCGGGAATCCTGCTTCGATATCTGCGTGCCGAAGTTCTCTGAGCCTGACACATCGACCATCAGCAGTATGGTTAGTTCACGCTCCTCGCGGTAGATCTTGACGTAAGGCTCGTCCATGCGCGCCGAGACGTTCCAGTCGATGGTACGGATGTCGTCGCCGGGGATGTACTCGCGCACCTCCGAGAAGTCCATGCCGTGCCCTTTGAAGATGGACTGGTACTTCCCCCCGAAGACGTCCCGCACCTGCACCCGCGTGCGCAGCTCCAGCAGCTTGACCTTCTTCAGCAGGTCAGCGCTGACGGGCAGCCCGTTGCCTTCCGAACGAGGTTTATTATCCTTAAAAAAAGACATGAATACCCATTAAGTGCATAGTGCATAGTTCATAGTTCACAGTACACAGTGGTCAGTAGTCAGTCACCCGCCACCAGCCACCAGCAACCAGCAACCAGACCTACGGCACCTGCAGTTCTCCGAAAATCTTGCTGATAATGTCGTCTGAGCTGATTTCGTCGGCTTCGGCTTCGAAGGTCACCATCACCCGGTGTCGCAGGACTTCGTAGCCAATGGCACGGATGTCCTCGGGCACCACGTAGCCGCGCTTCTCTAGGAAGGCATGCGCCCGCGCCGCCTTCGCCAGATAAATAGAAGCCCGCGGCGACGCCCCGTACATGATTTTGTTCTTCAGGTCGCTAAGCCCGAACTTTTCAGGATCGCGGGTGGCAAATACGATGTCGAGGATGTAGTTTTCGATCTTCTCTTCCAGCCGGACCTGATCCACCAGCCGCCGCATCGTTAGAATCTGCTCAGGGCTGATGACCGGCTTGACCATATCCGCGGCGGAGGAATCCCCTCGCCGCAGGATTTGCACCTCCTCGCCCCGTTCCGGGTAAGTAACCAGCACTTTCAGCATGAATCGGTCCACTTGGGCTTCCGGCAACGGGTAGGTGCCCTCCTGCTCGATGGGATTCTGGGTTGCCAGCACCAGGAATGGGCTGTCTAGCGGGTAGGTCATGTCGCCGATGGTCACCTG
>CAZCEM010000088.1:0-7987 GCA_964497555.1 uncultured bacterium | reverse complement strand
TTCCTAAGGGATTGAACGTTGAAAACGTTTGGGGAGAATTCACAGTGGATTAAGCTGATTAGGTGGATTGGGCAGCGGATTCACAAAAGATTAAACATATGGAGCCAGTGCCGCAGGATGCGGGCATCCTGCGGCTGACAATCTCAAGCGCAGGATGTGGACATCCTGCGCCAACCTGAATCTGTTCTTCATCCGTTTAAGTTGTGAATTCGTATTATTTCCCCCCCAGATAGAACTCTGTCAGCTTCGCCCACACCCTCCCGAAATACAGCTTGCTCTTCATCAGCACCGGCATGTGGTTCGCGTCGTCGGTCAGCCAGACTTGGATAACGCCCTCCCGGCGGAACAGCCCCGCTGACGTCAGCCGCGGCTCAACAACAATGCAGTCGAATCTCCCCGCCGGCACCTCGACGGTCTCCCGCGACAGCACGTCCACCTGCAGCGTGTATTGCTTGTCAATGTCATGCAGCTCGACGAAGACCGGCTCGCCTACTTTAAGTTTTCGGGTCCGGACGTCGTACAGCGCTGAAAGCACGTCCTGAACTGAGCCTTTGATCTGTAAGGCTTCCGGTTCAGCGTCCGCTTTTCGGAACATACGCGCCGCCGACTTTTCGGGATAATACTCCACCTTCTTATTGCAGCGGTACTTTCCCTCCCGCAGCACCTTTTTGTATAGGCGCGTGAATCCGCCTTCCGCGTCTCGCCAAGATTCCACCCGATCCCGCACCTTGTAAAAACGATCTACCGTCCGGGAGGATATTGCCGTGGAAACGAAGTGATAACAGGGCTTGCCGTCGATGTCCTCGAGTCCGGCAACCTCCATCCGCGCCGTGCCGCCCTGAACGAATTCGAGATAGACGTCAAAATCCAGCCTTTCACCGAGCCGATAAGCCCTCGGATCAACGCGGGTGCTGTCAGCATAGAGCAGCAGCGGAAGCAGAAGCGCAATCACCCACCAGCGCCAAGCGTTGACCTGCCTTAGAATCGAGCCTTCAGTAAGCATTATCGCCCTTTAAGACCGCGTGAGCGGTCATAAGAAGAATCTTTAAATCGAACATTAAAGACCAGTTTTCGACATAATACCGGTCGTAGGCCGTCCGTTCGGAGATGGGTGTGTCTCCTCGCAGCCCGTTGACCTGCGCCCAGCCGGTCAAACCGGCTCGCACTCGATGGCGCTCCTGGTAGCCGTCGATGCGCAACTCAAACTGGCGAACGAATTCGGGTCTCTCCGGTCGCGGCCCCACCAGACTCATGTCGCCCTTCCAGACGTTAAACAACTGGGGCAGTTCATCCAAGCTCCAGCGCCGCAGAAACCGCCCTGCGCTGGTAACGCGGGGGTCGTTGGCTTTCGCCCATACGGCGCCGCTGTCCTTCTCGGCGTCAATTCTCATGGAGCGGAACTTCAAGCAGTTGAACTCCTTTCCGTCCATACCCACGCGCGGTTGTTTGTAAAAAACCGGTCCCCGGCTGTTCAACTTGACCGCCGCGGCTGCCGCCAGCATCACCGGCAGCGAAGCGATTAACAGCAGTGACGATAACGTCAGGTCGAACGCCCGTTTGGCGACCCCGTGCCAGCCTACAAAAGGATTGTCCCTAAGCGTCCACAGAGGCGTCCCTCCCACTTGAAGGATTCGCTTCGGGCGGCCGTTGGCGGGCTGGATGTCGGGCAAGTACAGAAAGTCAACATTGATGCCATAACAGGACTTCACCAGCCGCGGCAGTATGTCCCGTTCCTCCGCGGTGGGTGAGATTATAAAGGTGTCAATTCGGTGAGCCTTCACAGTGTCGCCGGCTTCCGAAATTCTCCCCAGAAGCGCGGTGGCTGTCGGCATCAGCGAAGATTGCTGAACCGGAGAGTCGCTGAGAAAACCGACTACCTGATAGCCGAAATGAGGATGGTCGCTCAGGTGCTTTAGTATCGCCTGCGCCTGACGACCCTCGCCAACTATAGCTGCCCGCCGATTCCCAAATCCGTGACGGTAGAGGTATTCCCGCAGCTTGCGCATCCCCGTCCGGCAAATCAGCAGGGCGGCGCCGCTGAACACGAACACCATAACCATGGTGATTCGGGAAAAACTCACGCGCCGGTAGAAGAACATCCCCGCCAGCATCAGCAGATAGGCCATAAAGAACCGGATTGCGACCCGCCAAGCCTCGTCAAAAAAGCTCTGCTGAGGTAAAGAATAGGCTTTGCCGGTTGATATAAAAACAACCGTCAAACCAGCGAAGACCACCGCCAGACGAACGTACCAGCTCAGCGGCGGCAGCGCGGTGACAATGGGAACGTATTCCGTGAACAGCGGGCTGAATCGGATAATGTACGCCATCCACACGCCGACGACGACCGCCGCGCCGTCGCCGCAGGCAGTGAACACCTGCAACAGCAGCCGCTGGCGTTTCATATCCGATTCCTCCGGTTACCATGGAATTCCGTCCAAGCGGTAGCTATGGCGTCTTTCATCCCCTCGATAAACCTCTCCCGACGGAAGCGTTCGGCGTTGCGGCGTGCGTCTTGAGGTTTAAACTGATCCGCGTCAAAGTCTTTCAAGACTTCACAGAGCGCATTGACATTCTGCTGATTGAAAAACACGCCTGTTGGTGCGTCGCCCTCGTCCACGACGGTCTCCAGGGCGCCGCCCCGGCCGTACGCTATCACCGGACGACCAGCGGCTTGAGCCTCCACCGGGGCAATCCCGAAGTCCTCTTCGCCCGGATGCAGGAAAGCCGCCGCGTTCCGGTACAAATCCACTAACTTTTCGGAAGGCTGCGTGCCGATAAATTCGACCGATGACCCCGCTATCTTCTTGAGATAGCCCATTTCCGAGCCTTTGCCAACCACAATCAGCCGCAATCCCAGCCGCGTGCAAGCGGCTGCCGCCAGATCGATTCGTTTGTAAGGCACCAGCGCTGCCACGCTGAGGAAATAACCTCCGCCGCCGCTCCCGATGGTGAAACGCTCCACGTCCACCGGCGGATATACTACCCGCGCCGTTCGTCGGTAGTACTTCTCGATGCGGCCGCGGACGTGATGTGAATTAGCCACGAAGGCATCGACCCGCATCGAAGCCACGGCGTCCCAGTTGCGGAGGTAATGCCCGCACCAACCGGCAATCAAGCGCTTGAAAGGCGAAGCTGCCTCCTCGCCGAAATAGTCCGTCCGCATGTCCCACACATACCGCATGGGCGAATGGACATAGGACAGATGCAGCGCATCCGGCGGCGGTATCACGCCCTTAGCGACCGCGCTGCTCGATGAGATTATCAAATCATAGCCGCGCAAGTCGAGCGCCTCGACCGCCCAAGGGAAAAGAGGTAAATAAGGTTGATAGTGCTTGCGGCTGAACGGCAGCGCTGCCAGCGGCGATTCCGCAATCCGCCGGTTCTCAATAAGCGGCGATACCGAACCTTTCTGATGAACCAGCGTGAACAGGTCCGCGCGGGGAAACAGGCGGCAGAGTTCCTCCAACACCATCTCCCCCCCGCGCATCCCCGTCAGCCAGTCGTGAACCAGCGCGGTCTTCGCAGTGGAGGAGATATACTCGAAAAGCCCGCCTGAATCCGCTCCCGTGGATGTCAACGTAGAACTACCACACGCTGGTTGATTGCCTGCCCCTCAATGATCAAACCTAATATGTATAATCCCGAATTGAGGCTTTCGCAATCAAACTCCAGCCGATGGAGGCCTGCTGCGAGCAATCCGGCATGGATTTTAAGGCATGAACGCCCTTGAACGTCATACAGTCCGGCTTCGAGCCTCGCGGCCTGCGGCAGATTAAACTCCAGCGTTCCCCGCGCGTTAAGGGGATTGGGGCTTATAGAAACGCTGTAATCGGCCGGAGGCGCCGGCAGCCGGTCAGAGACCGTCAGTGCAACCACCGCAAAGCCGTCGGCAGCGAATATACCGACGCCATCCCGATAATACGGCTTTAGGGCATATTCTGTGCCGGTGGAGGATTCCCACCACCGAAATGACAAAGGCTCACCTTCTCTGGCGCCGAAGCCGTCGCCCGCAAGAGTATCCATACTCCAGACGCTCAAGCCCCAAGGTCCGTCACCATGCAGCGCCGCCGAGCCGCACAGCCGGCCCGTCTCGGTGAATAGTCCAACCTCTCCGCGACGCTCCGCCTCCCCAGGCGGATTGATTATGCTGGTGACCAGCATCGACATTGAAGCCGGGCTGTTGCGAGTGAGAACATAATGGTCAGGCGCCTGCCCAGCCGATTCTGCCTCCCGCACCTCATTGTCCTCCGACGGCGGCCAGACGAGGATGCAGTCTTGCGACACTTTGAATTGGTAGGCTTGGTTGGGCTGAAAGCGCAGGTTAGAAAACTGCCATTCCGGGAGATAGAAATGCCCCTGTTCATCCTTGACGAGGATAATGAAATCATTAATGTCCGGGAAGGCGTTGAAAGGATTTCTAAGCCCATAATCGGGCAGGTAAGCCACCAGATTCCAGCCCGTATTAAGCTGGAGGGGCCAATCGCGGGGCAGCGGATAGCCTTCAAAGTCAAGGGTTAGCTGATCCGACAGCACATTCACCTGATATCCCGCCGCGGGATTGAAGGGTCCGATGTTGTCGAAGCTCCACTGGTAGGTGATGAACCGTCCTTGTACATTGCGCAGGATGCCAAGGGACTCTCTATAGGCGTAAAACAACCGCCAGGTGTCGATTGTCCAGGGAAAAACACGCGATGATATAAAATGCCAGCCCTGAGAGAGGGTGAACTGCTGGCTGGTCAGAGGCGTTACCAACCTTATGGTGGTTTGACCTTCGTCTCTCAGCAGCCGGCTGCCGCCTGAGGGCATCCAGCCCGCCGTCGTCATCCGTCCTTCCGAAGCATCCCAGATGCGGAAGGTGTAAAAGTTCCATTGATGGTCTGCCCAATCCCGCTGAACGGTGAATTCACAGGAGCCGTCGTCTTCGCAGTATCCCCCCCCGATGAGATTGTCACGGACGTCGTACACCAGCGCAGCGTCTTCGACATCGGCGGCCTCGTCTTGGATTACGACCGATTCAATAACAAAGTTGTGTTCCCTGCCGCCAGTCAGACGCTCAAAAGGGAATCGGTCGGGAAGAAACTGCGCGGTGTAAATGTCCTGCTCCCCCTGCCGGGAATCGCTCCAGCCGGCGACCGCCATTCCGCTCGCCGATATTACGCCAATCTGGTCGCCGATGAAACGACCGCCAAAAGCCCCTTGACGGGGGTCAAAGGAGTTTTCCGTCAGGCGCTCGTTGGCAGGAAGGTCTCCATCGCCTGACCAGTGCAGGCCATAGACATCCAGCAGGATGTTCTGGGCGTCGTTGCGCCGGTCGTACCACACCGCCGATAAGACGCCGGTGTCGTCGTCCACGCTCAGCCAGGGGAAGAACTGATGCCGCCCGTTCTGGAATTGGTCGTCGTTCAGGCGCCGAGGCTCGCTCCATTCTCTTCCATCGTCGCTGTGAACCATTAGAATGTCAGGATCATTGTTACGCAAGTCCGCCCAGGCTATATATATCCGTCCGCGATGCCCACCGGGGGATATATCGCACACCGCTGAAGGCACGCTGTTGACGCGGACGTCGCCGTTGCGCAGATACAGCGGCAGCCGCTGCGCATCGGAAGCGACTATAATGTCGCTGAAACTCTCGCCGCCGTTAATTGATTTGCGTCCGATGATGCGGTTTTCGGAATAGTCAATCCAAAAGACGTACAGTTCACCTTCGGGGGTGATTACAGGAATTGAACCCTGCCCCCGCCCGTTGTAGAGCATCATCGGTTCGCTCCAGTTCCTGCCTCCATCGAAAGAGCGTGAGAAATATATCTGCCCGGTGCCGAAGCGCGTCCAAGAGATGTACAGACTGCCGTCGAACCGTCCGCCGGTCTGGTCGATTCGCAGCATAGGTTTATCCTCGAAGGGCGGAAAGCCTTCATCGGGATGGACAATGATGTAGCCCAGATTTTCCCATTCGAGCCCACCATCATCAGAACGAAACAGAAACAGCCCCCCGTTGTCGTTGTCGCGGTTGAAGTGAATGCCAGCGTACCAAATCCTGCCGTTTCTATCCATTGCCAAGGTGGGATTGCCGGCAGCGTCAAAGTCGTCCAATCCAGGCAGGAGACCGTTCTCCCAGTGCAGCCCTCCGTCGAAGGTGGTGTACCATCCGGCGGTGGTTTCGCCGTTTCGGTAGTCGTTGCATCCGCCTACGATGTGGTCGGGATTCCAAGGGTTAACCGCCAGATGTACCTCGTTCTGGGGCCGCACGGCATCGGAGGCGGGGATATTGGCGCCGGTGAAATCACGTTGAGGCATCCAGCCTCCCGGCAACTTCTCGCATTCCAGCGTCGAAACCCCCGACCGCGGCGGCAGGTTTTGGTCGCGTAGTCCCGGCCAGCCGGAAGCCGCAGCGCTGACCGCAAGGATAAAGCAAATTATGATTGGAAGACCAAACTGCACTTAATGCCTCTTTAAGGTAAATCGCAAACTGCGCCCAGCGCTTGACTGCATTCTTGCGCCTTTCTTAAAGTAAGCGCCTGACTGTGATTTATCAAGGCAGCAAAGAAAACCGGGGTAATCCACCCGCAGACCACTATGCTTTATTCAGCAATCTTCACCGCCACGCAGGTCAGGTCATCAGGAAAGGAATCCCTGCCAATCCAACCCGTTAACGCGTTGTTCACCTTCTCCAGCAAGCGGGCGACCGAATCGTCTCGACTGCAGCGGACTATCTCCCCCAACCGAGCTTCGCCGAAGAGTTCACCGCTGATGTTGCGAGCTTCGGTTATACCGTCTGAATAAAAAAAGAACACATCGCCGGGTTTGAACGGAATTTCCACCTGATGATAACGCTCCTCCGGACTGAATCCCAAGGGCATGTTGTCGCCTTTCAAAAAGACGAGAGCGTCGCTCTTATGCCCGCAGTGAATGGTGCGCGTATGCCCGCAATCGACCAGGCTCATCACCCGCTGTCGTAAATCCAGCCGAGCGTAAGAGAGGGTGACAAAACTGCCTAATTCAATCAGTTTCTTCGACAAATCGCCGTGCGACCATTCCACAATGCTCTCCGGTTGAGGCAGTTTGGACTGGGAAGAGCGCGTCATCAAGGCGCTGACCGCTCGTTGCAGCGCGCTCTTGGTAGCAGCGCCGACCAGCGCTGCCGGGATGCCTTTTCCCATCACATCGCCGATGACGACGTCCAGCACTCGCTCATTGTGGCGGTAAAAATCATGAAAATCACCGTCAATCCGCAGCGAAGGGCGCGTCAGTGCCGCCACGCTCAAGCCATCCATGCTTTCAGGAGGGTGGCCCAAAAGCAAAGTCTGCTGGATGCGGGCGCCAATTTCAACCTCCTGCTCCCGTGCCCGCTTGAGAGCCTTTTCAGCAGCTATTCTATCCGTTACATCTCGAAACAGCCAGAAATGTCCCTGAAATCGGTCTTTATAGAACACCGGCACGTAGTCCATCTCCAAGATGCGCCCGTCCGCCAGCAGCAGCTCTTCGTTCTTCACCGTTTCCCGCTGCTCGCTGATTTCATCCATGCGCCTGACCATTCCTTCGACATCGTCAAACAAATAACAAAGGGTGTCCATGACCTCCAACGGCATCTCATGACGGCGCGAATGCCATTCGGTCGGCAAGCCCAGCATATATAACAACTTCCTATTTAAATGCAAGATGGCTTTATTCTCACTCTGAAACAACACCCCGGCTTGCAGACTGTCAATGAGGCTGGTCAACCTTTGATTGGCAGCGCGGATTTCCTCCTCAGCGGCTTTGCGCTCCTGCAGAAGTTTGACCTGCTGCTCAGCAATAAGCAGTCTGACCTTCAACATAGCGACGTCGGCGGTCTTGGCAAGATAGTCATTGGCGCCCGCTTTCAACACCTCCGCTAAATCCTCCGGACGGTCGCGCCGAGTGAACATCAGTACAATACTGCGGTCACCATTGGGGTGACTGCGAATGCGGCGGCAGAGTTCCAAGCCGTCCATCCCCTCCAACGGCCAAT
>CAZCEM010000087.1:0-7989 GCA_964497555.1 uncultured bacterium | reverse complement strand
CGCCTTCGCCGCATACTGAGCACTGAGCACTGACTACTGATTTAGAAGAAACATGTGCAGCAAGCTGGACATACTACACATCATAACATAAGAGCGCGCCATTTTGCATTTTGCATTCTGCATTCTGCATTCTGCATTCTGCATTTATCAAGCGGGACGCCCGACCGGCGCGGTGATGATTGCAGCTGCCGGTCAATCCGCCAGACTTTGGATCCTTCCGCAGCCGCCTTCCCTCAGCAAGTCAATGATTGCCTCGATTCGAGCCGCCGGCGCTTCAATCCGCAGCCGCACTTTTTCGCTGTACTGCCCTTCAATCACCCGACCTTCAAATCGAGCGGTGGTTTTCTCCACCAAACCTATGAGGTCGTAGTCGCAGAGGATTTCCAGCGTCTTCAACAAAAGGCGGCGTTCAGGGGCAGCGGCTTCAATCGCCGCCGCAGCGCTAAGGGAGTAAGCACGGGCCAGTCCGGCCTTGCCGAGCTTGACGCCGCCGAACCAGCGGCTTACAACCACAACCGCCCCGACCATTTCAGCCCTGCGAAGCTGGTCCAGAATGGGCCGGCCAGCGGTGCCGGAAGGCTCGCCGGCGTCGGAGCTGCGTTCGAGGGGATTTATTATATCGCCGACGCGAAACGCCCAGCAATGATGGGTGGCGTCGTGATGCAGGCGGCAGCGTTCCTCCAGCACTGCGAGAGCTGCGGCTTCGTCGGCGGCGGGAGCGCATAAGGCGAGGAACTTCGAACCCCGCTCATTCAGACGGGCTTCACCGATGCCGGTGGGGACGTAGCAACAGGTCTCGACGGACTCGTCAGCGGTCATAGGCGAAGCGGTCGTCAGCACATTCGGTTTCCAGGGCATGCTCAAACCAGCCGGCACGGGAATTAGGATAGCACTCAAACGGGGGAATGTAGGGTTTGATGTCGAGGATGGGCGTCTCGTTGAGTAAATCGATGCCGCAAACCTCCAGAAATCCGCGCTTCAAATCGACCGCCAGCAACCGCACTAAGGAAAGCCCGATAGGATTGGGTCGGCAGGGGGCGCGGGTGGAGAACAAGCCGCGTTCAGTGGTGTCGCGGTAGGGAACAACCTTCAGCTTGACGCCCGTGGTCCGGTCAAGATAAGACAGCAGCCAGATGCGCTCGAAGCCCTCAAGATCCTCCAGAGCCTCGAGGTACGCGGGATATATTTCAATGCGGGCTTCCCTTTGACTGCCCTGATTGGCTTGTATCGGCGTGCCGTCTTGTTGTGTGTAGGGCGTGAGTGCTCGCCCGACGGCGGTGAGTTGGAATGCGGGGAATCCCAATGGTTTAGCCCTTCCGTTTGAATTTGACGAGTCAGGCGTCTTTTTATCAGCTTGTTTTAATTATTAAGGGGTGCATTTTTATTTAAGCATTGGAAAAAATGCATCGAAGACGCATCATTCCAGCGAAAGCTGGACTCCAGAGGGATCTGGGGCTGGATTCCCGCTTTCGCGGGAATGACAGCGGAGAGGTTCGCAATGACAGCGGATGGGCAGTTTTGAGCAGAGAGTTTAATCTACAGAAGAGTTTTTCAGCAGATCCTAATTATTAAGGGGTGCATTTTTATTTAAGCATTGGAAAAAATGCATCGAAGGCGCATCATTCCAGCAAAAGCTGGAATCCAGAGGGATCTGGGGCTGGATTCCCGCCTGCGCGGGAATGACAACTAAGATCCAATAGATTCTGCCTCCCTTAATAAGGTTAAAAACTCCTAAGGAGTCAAGCGTTTCATGAGTGGATTTCCGGTTAAAAGTCAATACATATCAGCTCGCTGCAAAATTCAAAGGACCGTTTTATAGTTTTGTATTGCTTAATGTTCAATGATTGATTAAGTTAATGCCATTAGTGATTTTCTGCTCTCAACATCGGTTAATCTGGAGGAAGCCTCATGAGCGTTACCAACAGATTTTCTCTCCTTTTTCTGTTAACCGCAGGCTGGATTTTGGCGTCTTCAACCGTCTGCGCGCTTGACTATGACGACTCCATCAACGGTCTGGGCAACCTCGAATTCGAGGGTGGGCGCACCATGTTCGAATTCGCGGACATCAACAACGACGGGCACGTCGATATACTCTCCATCGGCGACCACGGCTCGCCCAACATCAATACCAACCAGCACGGCGTGATGGTCTTCTTTGGCGACGGCGCCGGCCGATGGCAGCTTTTCCAAAACGGCGACTTCGGCTACGGCGGCATCGCCATCGGCGACATCAACAACGACGGGCGCTGGGACATCGGCTACGCCATGCACCACAACTACGCGGGAGGCGACTTCGGGAACCAGATAATTGAAGCCGCACTGGGCGACGGTTCCGGACGCAATTGGCAGCCTTGGGACGACGGGCTGGCGGTTCCGCAAGGCAACGACGACTGGTACGGGATGTTCGGCACCGACTTCGGCGACTTCGACAACGACGGTCTTCTCGACATCGGCTCGAACTCCTTTGGCTCCGGCACCGGCCTGCACCTCTACCGCAACAACGGCGACGGCACCTGGGAAGACGTCTTCTATCTATTTGGCCGCACCAACTCCGACATGCACTTCCTTTTCGGCGACATCAACAATGACGGCAACCTGGACTTCGCCGCCTCGCATCAAGACCATTCGCTCTACTTTGGAGACGGACAGGGTGGCTGGGAACCTGCTCCGATGAACGGTCTGCCACAGCCCGGCATCATGGGTATCATGGGCATCGACCTGTGCGACGTGAACGGCGACGGCGCCGACGATCTGTCGTTCTGCAACAGCTCCTACGGCTTGGAGGTGTATTCCTACGCCCCTGAGAATGAACGCTGGATAGACCTGTCGGGCAACCTGCCCGCGCAGGCGCAGTATTACTATCAGACCGACCTCTGCGACATGGACAACGACGGCGACATAGACCTGGTTTCCACAGGAGTCGGAGGACTTCAGGTCTGGCTGAGTGATGCTGAAAACAACCGCTGGGAGCAGGACTGGAACGTCCAAATTAACGACTTCAGCAGCGCCAATGCTCTGCGCGCCGGCGGCGACATCGACCACAACGGCCTCCCGGACATTGTGGCTTTGATCAGCGTCAGGACCGGCCTCATGCAGACCCAGAATTTTCTGCATATATACCACGAAACCAGCGCCCCCGAAGACCTCATGATCCGACCGGTGGAACCCGGCGGCAATGAAGTTCTCACCGCTGGCTCAGCCCGCTTTATCGACTGGCGGGCGGCGATTCCCGATGATTACGACGCCGACTCGGCGGTGGTCGATCTGGAGGTGAGCGTCCGGGGCGTCAACGGGCCGTGGGAGGAAATCGTCAACGGCTACCCCAACGGCGGGCGCTACCAATGGCGTGTAACCAACATCGAGTCCCGGAACTGCTTCATCCGCTACCGATTGCGGCTCGGCGAGGAGGAGGTTGAAGCAGTTACGCCCACGGCTTTCTCCATCATAGGCGGTCAAGAGGTGCCTATACTGGAAGTCGCGCCGGAGGAGATGGTCATCGAAGACGCTCCGGTCGGGCAGGCGACTGAGGGCATTTTACAGGTGCGCAACTCCGGCATGGGCGAAATGCACGTCGAACCGCTGGAATTAGCCGTGGGAGAGGTGTTCTCCATCGGCGGCGACAACGAAGCCTTCGCCGTCAATCCGGAGCAGCCAGTAGAGGTACTGGTGGTCTTTGAACCGAACGAAGCGGGCTTCTTCACGGACACCCTGCGAGTGGAATCCGACGGCGGTCGCGCGGTAATCCTCATCATCGGGCTCACCGAAGGCATAGAGGGACCTTTACTGGGATTATCGACCGACACCTTGGACTTTGGCCGGGTTCAGGTGGGGCGGGACAGCCTTCAATACCTGCGGTTCACGAATCTCGGCGACGCGAGGGTGTTGTTCTCGGTGCCCGGATCCGCTCAACCTCCCTTCACCTATGAGAGAATTCAGCAACGGGAACTTGAGCCCGGGGCTCATTACGATCTGGCGGTCACCTTTGTGCCCCAAAGATATGGACAAGCGGAAGGCCGGGTTGTCGTCACCTATCAGCGCGGTCAGCTCTGGATCAATCTGCGAGGCTGGGGATTTGGTCAGCCGGTGCTGGCGCTGTCGGCAGACAGTCTCAACTTCGGAGACGTGTTGACCATCCGAGAAGCAGATCGTGTGCTCGCCATCCACAGCGTTGGTGACGAAGCAGCCCGTGTCAACATTCCGTCGTCGGAGGATGAGCATTTCCGTTGGGCTGTCGTCGATGATGCCGCCTTGGTTCCGGGCGATTCTCTGAGCATAACGCTGACCTTTGCACCGGGGGACACCGGCATTTACCGCGGCGCGCTGCGAATCGTCTATCAGGCCGGCGAGGAGACGGTGCCGCTCGCGGGCCGAGGAATCTTGGGTCCGCTGATCGAATCGCCGGGGGACACATTGTTTTTCGGTGAAGCGCTGTTGAACCGCGCGACCGACAAACGGGTGGTCTTCCGCAACGTCGGCACCGACGTCGCTCAACTGCTAATTGAGAGAGCCTCAATGGGAGCCTACCATTGGAACACTTCAGGACGCTTCAACCTTAATCCGCAGGACAGCGTATTAACATTTGTTACTTTCACGCCAACAGCGGTTCAGACTTATCTCGACAGCCTGGAGTACTCTTATCAATGCGGAAACTTCAAGTTATATCTGCACGGCTGGGGAGTGCGGGTGCTGGAGACGGCGGACGGGGCGCTGATTCCGGTTGAGTTTGGCTTTCTGGAGTTGAATCCCAATCCTTTCAACCATGAGATTTCCATCAGTTACGGGCTGCCGGTCGCAGGCTTGACGGAGCTTAAGATGTATGACCTGGCGGGGCGGCTGGTCTGTGTTCCTTTGCAGGCAGTCCAAACTGAGGGGACTCATCGGCTGGTGCTCAGCGGCGAGGGATTGAACGCTGGAACGTATTTCCTGGTCATTCAACAGGCCGGCGAGAGAGACGTCCGAAAGATGGTGTATATCCGATAGGCGGAGCTGTTGAAGAACTCAAAACTACTGCTGGTGTTGGGCTGCCTGACAGCGGAGCGGACTTTCAGAGTTTGTCCGGTAAATCAGAAATGCGCCGAAGGCGCATCATGCCAGCGAAAGCTGGCATCCATAGGGAAGATTGTATGTCCTTATGATTAAGAAACATACAAATTAATAAATGGATTCCTGCTTTCGCTGGAACTCCCTGCCGCGCGCGGCGCAACAAAGGATGAAAATAGCCGTATTACCGCAGGGTGAAGACACCCTGCGTCACGTGTGTGGTCGGGTTCGGAGATCCGACCTACGCGGTGTCAAGCCTTCCGGAATATTCCCAGCGGATTAAACGGATTAAACAGATGGCTCAACCGCCCACCCGCCTTCTGTTCCTCAATCTGCTTAATCTGCTTCATCTGCTGTGAATCAAACGATGCGTAGGCACGGAGCCCCTCGCTGCCTGTGGCACGGGCGTCTCGCCCGTGTTTGGTGAGGCGGTCTGGTTCGGAGACCCGACCTACGCGTCCCCCAGGGGCTATTTTCTGGGAAATGACAGCGGATGCCCAATCAACTCTGCGCCCCAAAAGGACGGCAATTTTAACACAAACACAGAGAAGAATCTTCGTCCTCTTGGCATTTTACTTGTATAACGCCCTTTAATATGCTATTTTTAACACTTTAAAATCTCTGAGATTTTCCTAAACCTGGCAGAAATCCCAGCATGAACAAAACCTTTTACTCCGGTTTGGCTTGGATTATAACAGCGATGATTCTGACAGCGGGCTGCTCACAGCACCCTCACGCTGTCGATAACCTCGCTGAAAACGACGCTGCTCTGACGGTATCAAACCCGGACGGGGAAAACCAAACGGCTGAATTGACAGCGATTCAAGATCCCTTCGTCTATTCCGACCGGTTGACGCTGGTCGAGCGTCTCGACTCAACCGCCCATATCATCGAAGGCGCTAAAGCGCTTCTCGACGAAGAGCAATTTGCCCCTGCCGGATACTGGTTTGCGCTGGCGAAGGTCATGCTGGCTGATGTGAAGCCGGACGACCTCGGCGAGTACCGCGATTATTACCTCCAGCTCGTGCTTGACATCAATAATTTCTACAGCGAATACGTTTCCGAGGTCGAAGTGCTGCCGCTTGAGACTCCGCCCGAAGCGGTGCTGGCAGGCATCGAAGAAGCGGAGGGCGACACCCTCAACGGCGAGGGGGAAGCAATCAGCGAGGAGGATTCGCTGGCGCTGGCGCTGGGGGAGTTCTCGCGTCCGGAGGTGGAACTCGACTCGACTGAGTCGCTTGCCGCCCTTGACAGTCTCACGGCCTTTCCTGATGTGACATTGGAGTATAACGACAAGGTCGAGAAGGCGATTAAATTTTTTCAGGCCAAAGGACGCAAGGTTTATACTATCTGGCTGCAGCGGGCGGGGACCTTCATTCCCCGCATTAAGCCCATCCTCGAGGCGGAAGGGCTGCCTGAAGACCTGGTTTATCTGTCGATGATAGAGTCCGGCTTCAATACCAAGGCCTACTCTTACGCCCACGCGGTGGGACCGTGGCAGTTCATCACCTCCACCGCCCGCCTGTTCGGGCTGGAAACCGGCTGGTGGTATGACGAGCGGCGCGATCCTGTGAAATCGACCCATGCCGCCGCGCGCTACTTGAAAAAGCTGTATCTTGAATTCGGGGACTGGTATCTGGCGTTCGCGGCGTACAACTGCGGCGAAGGCAAAGTCGCGCGCCATCTGCAGAAATACAACGCTTCCACCTTCTGGGAACTGAACAAGCTGCCGCGCCAAACGCGCAACTACGTGCCAACGTACATCGCAGCGGCGATGATAGCCAAAGATCCGGAAGTCTATGGCTTCAATCCCATCGAGTTTCAGGAAATCAGCTCCTGCGATTCGGTGCTTATTACTGAATGCGTCGATTTTCCGACGCTGGCGGAGTTGGCTGAGGTCGGAGCGGACCTCATCCGAGAACTAAATCCGGCGCTGGTGCGAGGCTGCACCCCCCCCGACCGGGAGGAGACCTGGGTTTACATGCCCGCCGGTGATTACACCGGCTTGACCGATAAGGTCAAGAACCTACCCCCTGAAAAGCGGCGCAAGTTCATCGTTCATACCGTCCGGCGCGGCGAAACACTATCGACCATCGCCCATAAATATCGGACTTCCATTGAAGCCATCTGCCGCGTCAAAGAAAACAAAATCAAGAACCGCAATCGTATCAAACCCGGTCAGACTATTACCATCCCGGTGCTGGGCAGCGCGTCGCAGGTCTGCCTCGAAGATGAGCCGGCGCCGCCGGCGCCGGCGGTCAGCGACCGCGAGAGGGAAACCTATGTGGTTCAGAAGGGCGACAACCTCTCGACAATAGCGGATCGGTTTGGCACAACCGTGTCAGCCCTCCGCAGTTGGAACAAACTTTACCGGAAAAGGTTCATCTATCCGGGACAGAAACTGACGGTCTATGTTAGACCGAGCGGCAAGAGTTCATCTCAGGCCGCAGCTAAAAATGTCGAAGTGAAACCTGCAGCGCCGCCGGACGTCCGTGGACACGTGGTTCGCAAAGGTGAAACTATCTGGAGCATCGCTCAGCAATACGGTCTGTCGGTGGGGTCGCTTTTAAGCGCCAATAATCTAACTCAGAATTCAAAGATAAAAGAGGGAGATCGGCTGACTATCCCCGAGGAACGGGCGCCATCTCCCTTGAGTGATAAGTTGCTTGCCCAAGCTAAGGAAGATCAAGTTCACGTCGTCCAGACCAACGACACCTTGTGGAGCATTTCGCAGCGGTACGGCGTATCCATAGCGGACCTGAAGAGCGTCAACAGGCTTAAGTCTAATAAGATCAAACCGGGGCAGAAACTGGTCATCCCATCGATCGATTAGTATTATTGGGGGCGGAATCTATTGGACATTGGTTGTCATTTCCCAGAAAATAGCCCCTTCGACCGCGTAGGTCGGGCCTCCGAGCCCGACCGCCAATCTGCCGCAGCCTAGCCTGA
>CAZCEM010000086.1:0-8005 GCA_964497555.1 uncultured bacterium | reverse complement strand
GCGGCGAGGACGCATAACGAGCCTGGAAAATGCAGAATGCAGAATGCAAAATGCAGAATGCAAAATGCAGAATGCGGAATGACGTCTTCGCGAAGCGGCGTCGCGTTTCGTACTCGTCTTTGCAAACGAAGTGAAGCAATCTGAAAAGAGATTGCTTCGCCTGCCTGCGGCAGGCTCGCAATGACGGACAGCGGTTGCTTCGCCGGCCTGCGGCAGGCTCGCAATGACAGGAAGAGAAAGACTCGCCATCTTCCTTGACAGATAACTAAATCCTTAACTAAGTTAAAAACTAAAGCGATACAGGAGTTTATACATGGCTGAAGAACCGGTACAGAGGTTGACCGACATAGGCCCGCCGCATTACCAGAAAAACCTGCCCCCAATCGTCATGGCGAACTACGGCAAGTGGGACCGGCATGAGATTCTGGGCCCCGGAGTATTAATGCACGTCGGCAAGACCGGCGACACGCTCTATACGGTGCGCGCCGCTTCTCCGCGTCTAATTTCGATTAACAAAATCCGCGCCTTCTGCGACATCGCCGATAAGTATTGCGACGGCTACCTGCGCTTCACCAGCCGCAACAACGTCGAAATGCTGACGACCAAGAAGGAAAATATCGAGCCGATCAAGAAAGCCCTCAACGATCTGGGTCATCCGGTCGGCGGCATGGCGAACTCGATATCCAACATCGTCCACACCCAAGGCTGGGTTCACTGCCACTCGGCCGCCACCGACGCTTCGGGCATCGTGAAGTGTGTGATGGATGAGCTGTGCGACGAATTCACCCACATGCGCCTTCCCGGCAAGCTGCGCATCGCCCTGGCCTGCTGCCTGAATATGTGCGGCGCGGTTCACTGCTCGGACATCGCCATCCTGGGTATCCACCGCCATCCGCCGAGAGTCAATCACGAAACACTGCGCAAGGTCTGCGAAATCCCCAGCGTGGTGGCGTCCTGCCCCACCGCGGCGGTTCGCCCCAAGGAAGTCGATGGTCAGCCGTCGGTGGAAGTGCTGGAAGAGCGCTGCATGTTCTGCGCGAACTGTTACACCGTGTGCCCCTCCATGCCGTTGAACGACCCGGTAACCGACGGCGTGTCGATCTGGGTCGGCGGCAAGGTGTCGAACGCCCGCCACGAGCCGATGTTCTCCAAGTTGGCGATCCCCTTCCTGCCCAACAACCCGCCGCGCTGGCCTGAAGTGGTCGCGGCAGTCAAGAACTTAGTAACGGTTTGGAAGAACAACGCTCAACCTTACGAGCGCATGGGCGAATGGATCGGTCGCATCGGCTGGCCTCGCTTCTTCGAGATGACGGGCATCAAGTTCCAGAAGGAACACATCGACGACTTCAAGCACGCCGGCTTGACCTACGCGCGTTCGGCTCACATCCGTTTTTAGTTCGTTAAAGGAGGCCTTCAATGGCTGATCCAACCCTCGAGCAAGTTGCCGACGCAATGTACAAGCTCGTTAAAGACAGCGCCGGAGTCAAGAAGTACAAATCGACCGATCTGATGAAAGCCGCGGCGGAACTGTTCCCTAATGTGGATAAAAAGCTGACCAAAGACGCGGTGAAACTGCTCGTCGATTCCGGTCGCTGCGTCTATACTTATTTCGGCGGTTCCTTTGTCGAGCTGCCCCATAAAGAAGGCGCGGCTAACTAATGGTCCTGCCTTGGAGGACGAACTTCCAGTCCGCCCTTGTCAAGCGAGACGCTTAACTTGCGCGAAAGCCATAGATGAATCCGCCTCGGCTAATGATCGCCGGGACCGGAGGTGACAGCGGAAAAACCCTCGTGGCGCTGGGACTGTCCGGCGCCTGGCGCCGCGAGGGTCTGCCGGTGGCGACCTTCAAGAAGGGACCAGACTACATCGACCCGGCCTGGCTGAAGCTGGCGTCGGGGAGGGCGTCCTTTAACCTGGACACCTGGATGATGGGATCCGAAGCGGTACTGCATTCTTTTAAGCGACGCGCTGAATCCGAAGGCGTGAACATCATCGAGGCCAACCGGGGTTTGCACGACGGTGAAGACGCGTGGGGGACACATTCCTCCGCCGAACTCGCCAAACTGCTGAAGTGTCCGGTGGTTCTGGTGTTGCCGGTGGTCAAGGTAACTCGCACCGCCGCGGCAATCGCCTGGGGTATCAAGATGTTCGATCCGGCGGTGAATATCGCCGGTGTGATCCTGAACCAGGCTGCCACCAAGCGGCAAATGGACCTGGTTCGGCGAGCGTTGGAAGAGGAAGCCGGCATCAAAGTGCTGGGCATCCTGCCAAGGCTGAAGGATGATCTGTTGCCTGGTCGTCATCTGGGTCTGGTAACTCCTGAGGATCATCAGCAGGCTAAGGAAGCCTTGGACGTTGCGGCACAACTTATTGCGGATAACGTCGATCTGCCCCGAATGTTGGAAATCGCTCGACAAGCAGAACTCCTTTACTTGGAGGACGGACTTTCAGTCCGCTCTGGTCGGGCTGGAAGCCCAACCTACGCCGTTCGCATCGGCTATTTCTCCGGTCCGGCGTTCACCTTTTATTATCCCGACAATCTGGAAGCCCTCTCCGAAGCAGGCGCGGAGATGATTCCCATCGATCCTTTTCTGGATAATAAATTGCCGCCATTGGATGGATTGTACATCGGCGGAGGTTTTCCCGAAACCCACGCCCAGGAGCTGTCAGAAAACCGCGCCTTTCGGGAATCGGTGCGGGAAGCCGCTGAAGAAGGACTGCCGATCTATGCCGAATGCGGCGGGCTGATGTTTCTGTGTCGAAGCCTGAGAATATCCGATAAGCTTTACGCTATGACAGGGGTATTGGAAGAGGAGGTTGAGATGCTGACCAGACCTCAGGGACACGGCTATGAAACCATTGTCATCGACGCGCCTAATCCCTTTTTTACCCTTGGTTCGATCATCAAAGGTCATGAATTCCATTACTCAAAGCTGACGGCGCTCCCGTCTGAGACCACGGCTGCAAAAGTCGAACGTGGAGTCGGACTTGGAGCGGGGCGGGACGGCATTATGAAGAAGAATGTTTTCGCAGCTTATATGCACCTCCATGTGAACGGCGCTCCACAATGGACTGAAGGGATGATAAGCGCGGCGAGGAAATATAGACAGGACTGTGGACGGTGATCGGTTATCACAAGGAGGAGTCTCATTATCTCATAGGAGCGAGCGCGTGAACGGATTGTCCAATCCAGTGGAAACTGAATCGGAGTTGTTAGGATTATTGCGCGACTGGCAGGCGAAGGAGAAGGACTCCATCGCCATGGCACGGGAAACGCAGCGGCGCAGCCGGAACGCGGTGGTTAGGCTGGTCATGGAGATCATTGCTCATGACGCAGTGCTGCATCACCGGGTTGAGCAGTTTTTGCTTGACTCCATAGAAAAATCGACGACGATGGCGCAACCGGACGAAGTGGATATAGTGTGGAGCATGATCGCCCAACATAACGAGCTGGAGAAAAGTGTGCTGGAACTGGCGCAGCGCGCTCAGAAACTGCCAGCAGGAACAACCATGCCGGATTTTCTGATTGATTACCTGGTGGAAGATGAACGCAAGCACGACGCATTGCTCGAACGCTTGGAAGAGATCAAAATCAAACTGCATCCCAGCGTCTGAATCATCAGGCGCATTCGGAGAAGGAAATCAGCATGGCTTTACAACGCAAAGAGAAGAAACCTCTTACTATTCATACCAGCGGTGCTTCAGGAGCTTCAGGCGCTGAGACTAGCCCGCTGCGACCTTACTTTCTGGAAAAACTGGCCCCCTGCAGGGACGGCTGCCCCCAGGGCACCGAAATCCGCAAGGCGCTGATGACCATCGCCCAGGCGGAGAAATACGAAAAGCCGCAGGATGCGGCTTTCACCGAGGCTTGGGAAATCCTGACCGCCAAGAATCCGCTGCCGGCGGTGTGCGGGCGGGTGTGCCCGCATCCCTGCGAAGACGCCTGCAACCGCAAGGAAAAGGAAGGCGCGCTGGCAATCAACAAGGTCGAGCGGTTCATCGGCGACTGGGGTTTGGAAAAGAACCTCAAACTGAAGAAGGTCAGCGACATCGAACAACCGGAAAAGGTCGCGGTCATCGGCGCGGGACCCGCGGGTCTTGCTTGCGCTTATCATCTGGCGCGACAAGGCTACCAAGTTACCGTCTTTGAAGCCTTCGACAAACCCGGCGGCATGCTGCGTTACGGCATCCCGGCTTACCGGCTGCCTCGTAAGGTGCTGGACGGCGAGATTCAGAAGATTCTGGACCTGGGCGTGGAACTTAAGACCAACATGACCGTCGGTCGGGACATCCCCTATGCCAAGCTGCAGGAAGACTTCGACGCCATCTTCGTGGGCATCGGTGCGCATCAGGGCAAGGGCCTGGGCTGCCCCGGTGAAGACGCTGAGAACGTCTATTCCGGCGTGAAGTTCCTCAACCTCGTGAACAACAGCAAGCCGGTGGAATTAGGCGACAACGTAGTAGTCATCGGCGGCGGCGACACCGCCATCGACGCGGCTCGGGTGGCTCTGCGTTTAGGCTCCAAAGCCACCATTCTCTACCGCCGCACCCGCCGTGAAATGCCAGCCATCGAAGAGGAAATCGTCGGCGCAGAAGAGGAAGGCGTGGTCTTCCACTTCCTGGCAGCTCCCATCGAAATCATCAAAGAGAACGGCAAAGCCGTCAGGATGATCTGCCAGCAGATGAAGTTAGGCGAGCCGGATGCCTCCGGTCGGCGTCGTCCGGTGCCGATTGAAGGCGACACCTTCGAACTGGCGACCACTGCGGTCATCGCCGCCATCTCGCAGGAGCCTGACTTCACTGGTCTGGACAATCTGCACGAGGGCCGCGACTGGGTCAAGGTGGACGGATGGGGCCAGACCAAGGTGGACAAGACCTTCGCCGGCGGTGACGCGCTGGACCTGGGCTTGGTGACCATCGCCCTGGCGCAGGGACGGCTGGCGGCGGAGACCATTCAAGCCAAGTTCCGCGGCATCGACCTGGACAAGAAACCCAAGCCGCCGGTCATCAAAGCCGACCGGCTGGTGCTGTCATATTACGCGGAAGCGCTGCGGCACGAATGCGAGCAGCTTCCACCGGAGAAGCGGTTCGAGAACCCCTGGACAGAGATCTCCTCCACGCTGCCGGAAGCGGACGTAATCGCGGAAGCCAGGCGCTGCATGAGCTGCGGCGCCTGCTTCGACTGCGGCACCTGCTGGAGCTACTGTCAGGACGGCGCGATCAAGAAGCCTTTGGTAACCGGCGAGCCGTATGTTTTCAAACTGGAATTCTGCAACGGCTGCAATAAATGTAAGGAAGCCTGCCCCTGTGGTTACATCGAAATGAAGTAACCGCGCGGCGGACGAAACATTTTTTAAAATAGAGGAAGGAGAATCCCATGCCTATTTTCGAATGGGAAGACGTCAAAATCGAAGTCGATGAAGACGGATTCATGCAAGAGCCCGAGCAATGGAACGAACGTGTGGCGCTGGCGCTTGCCAGCACCGAGGGCGTTTCGGAGCTGAGCGAAGCTCACTGGAAGCTCGTCAACTATCTGCGCGACTACTATGCCAAGTTTGGCATCGCACCGATGATCCGCAAGCTCTGTAAGGAAACCGGCTTCTCCCTGAAGGAGATCTACGAAATGTTCCCCTCGGGCCCCGCGAAGGGCGCCTGCAAGGTGGCAGGTCTGGCGAAGCCGACCGGCTGCGTCTGAATTAACGGTTCTCTCGGCGGGCGGGGCAACCCGCCCGCGGAGCAGAAGCCTTTTATTATGGGTGGACACTATGGACGATATGGACATAATAGACGCTGACTAAATCCACGATCTTGTCCATCCCGTCTATCTTGTCCATCCTGAAATCCTGTTTAAGAAGATCGAACCAACCCTATGCGCCTGTCCGAGATTCTCACGAAGGAAAAGGACGCCGCGTTGACCGCGTGGAGACGGCGCATCTTCGACGCCTATCCCCCCGAAACGGCTCAATTCCTCGAAAACCGCATCGACCAGTTCCAGAACCCGGTGGGACACACCATCTCCCAGTCGCTGGAGACCCTCTACGACTGCCTGCTGGACGACGCCCGCGAAGAGGAACGGCGCGAAGCGTTGGATAGACTCATCCGCATCCGCTCGGTGCAGAAGTTCTCCGCCGGCGCCGCGGTGGGGTTTGTCTTTCTCTTGAAGGGCGTAGTCCGCGAACGCGCCAAGGACTATCCGCCCAACCCGCAGCTCGCTGAAGATTTCCTGGACTTCGACCGCCGCGTCGATCTGTTGACGCTGGAAGCCTTCGACGTCTATGCGGCCTGTCGGGAGCAGCTATTACAAATCCGCATCAGCGAGATCGAGCGCACCTACGACCGGGCTTTAAAGCGTTCGAAGTTTTTTTTGACGTCCGAACCGGAAAACGAGGATCACAATGCAAAAAAGGAGTAACACCCAGGGAGGCGAGAGCTGATGAATATATTGTTCTCGCTTTTAGTGGTGGGAATTCTCGTTGTAATCCCAATCTTCGGCGCCAGTTCGCCCGCGATGAACTTCGCCTTCGGCGTAGTCATCCCCTACCTGGCGATTCTGGTGTTCCTGTTGGGATTTGTGCTCAAGATTATCAGATGGGCGAAAGCGCCCGTGCCTTTTAAGATCACCACGACCTGCGGTCAGCAGAAGTCGCTGCCCTGGATCAAATACAGCCCGCTGGAGGCGCCCTCTACTAAAACCGGCGTCTGGATTCGGATGGCGCTGGAGGTGTTGTTCTTCCGGTCGCTGTTCCGCAACACCAAAGCTGAGCTGCGCGAAGGTCCCAAGCTGGTCTATGGCAGCGCCAAGTGGCTGTGGCTGGGCGGTCTGGTGTTCCATTATTCTTTCCTGGTGATCGTGATTAGACACTTTAAACTTTTCGTCGAGCCAACGCCCTTCTTCGTCCCTATTGTTGAAAGCCTGGACGGCTTTTTCCAGGTGGGGCTGCCAGTATTTTTCCTGACCGACGCAGGCATTCTGGCAGGACTGACCTTCCTGTTTCTGCGACGGGTCTTCGACAACAAGGTGCGCTGCATCTCGCTGGCGTCGGATTATTTCCCCCTGCTGCTCATCGGAGCGATTGCCACGACCGGCGTCCTGATGCGCTACTTCACCAAAATTGATCTGGTGAGCGTGAAGGAACTGGCGGTGGGATTGTTCAGCCTGCATCCGGTGGTGCCCGAAGGAATCAGCGCGATGTTCTACATCCACCTGTTTCTGGTGTGCTGCCTGCTGTGCTACTTCCCCTTCAGTAAACTGATGCACTTCGGCGGGGTGTTCATGAGCCCCACCCGCAACATGGCCAACAATAACCGCGCGGTTCGGCACGTGAATCCCTGGAATTACCCCGTCAAAACCCACACCTACGCCGAATGGGAGGAGGAATTCCACGACGTGATGAAGAACGCCGGCATGACTTTGGATAAGGAGGACTGATGGCTGAACATAAGCTTTCTCCCGATAATCTCCTTAAGATAAATTACCAGCCGCCGGCTAAGAATTGGCTGGATACCAAGCCGGAATTCCGGCGCGGCAACTTCAACTACGGCGCCAACCCCAAGAGCGTGGATTATCTGGGGCTTCCCAATCCCCGTGCCTGGCAGCCGACCGACGCCGACTGGCAGCTCCCGCCCAACTGGAAAGAATTGGTGCTGGACGGGCTGCGGCTGCGGCTGGAACGTTTCCGCTCGCTGCGAATCTTCATGGACATCTGCGTGCGCTGCGGAGCCTGCGCCGATAAGTGCCATTACTTTCTCGGCACCGGCGACCCCAAGAACATGCCGGTGCTGCGGGCTGAGTTGCTGCGGTCGGTCTATCGGAAAGAATACACCCTGGCGGGTAAAATCCTCAACCGCATGGTGGGCGCGCGGGAGCTGACGGTGGACGTGCTGAAGGAGTGGTTCTTCTACTTCTTCCAGTGCACCGAATGCCGCCGCTGTTCGGTGTTCTGTCCTTACGGCATCGACACCGCTGAAATCACCATCATCGCCCGCGAGCTGCTGAATTCCATCT
>CAZCEM010000085.1:0-8010 GCA_964497555.1 uncultured bacterium | reverse complement strand
TCTGGGAAATGACAGCGAGGAGGAGTTCAAACCAAAAAACAGCAGCAAACAGCAATAAAATCGGGAGTTTTTCAGCAGACCTTAAATATACTCCTTAATAATAAGCACCGGGACAAACTTTTTTGGGCAAGATTAGCTGGAGATGTCTCAAAATGAAGACCATCACACTTGCTTTTACTTCCCGGTTTCATTATAACCATTGTTTAAAAAGCTGATTGAAGGTTCGGCAATCCCGCGAAGGAGAAGTATTATGGGACGAAACTACACACAGGACACAATGATAAAATGGCGACAGAGTACCCTTTTAAAATGAAGCTCTCGTTTGCCTGCAGGCTTGTTGAAATACTTGATGAGTTGGCTCATGCGCGGTTCGTGGCGGACTTGAGGGTGGGACAGAAGGCGGTCGGCGTTGAATTGGACGATGGGATTTGCGGGCTGGCATACCGGTTTCAAAGAAACGCCGGGAGGGAGGATGTTTGTTCCTTGGAACCACGTGCGCTTCGGGGAAAAAACGCTGCTGAACTCTTATCCTGGCTGACTCTTGATGACATGCTCCATCGCTCGGTGGGATTGGCGGTTGCCAATGCCGTTGCGCTGCAACGCGTCCAGGAGCCGATGGATCCTCAGGGTGTTGTGGGAAGGGCAGGGCTCATCTGCAGCGATGTGGTGGCTGCCGTTGATTGGCAGGTTGAGGACCGGGCAGCGATGATTGGCTATTTTGCGCCGATGGTGGAAAGAGTCCGCGAGCGATGCGCTTTGGATATATATGAATTGGATGTTTCGCTGGCTCCAGGACTGTTGGAGTCATCGGAGGCGCCCGCGGGACTGAAGCGCAGCGACATTGCCTTGATCTCCAGCACCACTATCGTGAATAACACGATTGACGGCTTGCTTGAAGCGGCTGTGGACTGCCGTGAGGTGGCAATGCTGGGACCGTCAACACCCCTGGTCCCGGAGGCGTTCGCGGGAACCCCGGTGACCCTCTTGTCAGGCGTGATGATGGTTACCAAGGATGTTTTGGAAATGGTGGACAACGGCGGTAGTATGCGGCAGTTCCTGCCGTTCATAAAAAAAGTCAACTTGCGGCTGAATTGAAACATAGGAGTCAACCTATGGTTGATGCTGTCAAGGCAAAGGAAGATGTCTGGATCCCCACATGCTGCGGTCAATGTTACTGTATGTGCGGCGTAAGGGTTCGCCGGCAGGACGGTATCGTGACGCAGATTGAGGGGAATCCGGATGCACCCACCGGGCGCGGCTCGATCTGTGTGAAGGGGCTGGCCTCGCCACACCTCCTCTACGACCCTTACCGGGTGAACTATCCGCTCAAGCGGACTAATCCCGAGAAAGGACTCGGAGTCGATCCAAAATGGGAGCGAATCTCTTGGGAAGAAGCGCTCGAAATAATCGTAACCAAGCTTAAGGAGTGCCAGGCGCGGGATCCGCGGGGGCTCTTCTTTCAGGCAACCACAACCCAAGCCTCGGAAATCCGCTTCGGGGTGATAGGATTCATGAAAGCCTTCGGCACGCCCAACTACTGGGTTTCGGGCGGCGGGTTGCACTGCGGCAACGGCGCGCATTTTATGAACGGCATCATGCACGTGGCATGGTCCATCATCCCCGACTTCGCCCACTGCAACTACGCGCTGAACTTCGGATGCTCCAAGGGGCACGGTGCGGGTCATGTGGCGGTGCAGAATGCGACTCAGGCTGCCGACGCCCGGTTCCGCGGCTTCAAGAATGTGGTCTTCGATCCCTTCATGAGCGCCCAGGCCTCCAAGGGACACGAGTGGATACCCATTCGAGTCGGCACCGACGGCGCTCTGGCGCTGGGACTGGTCAATTCCCTCATCAACGAGCACGGCATCTACGACGCCGAATACTTGATGTATAAGACCAACGCGCCCTACTTGATACGCCCCTCGGACGGACGGTATATGCGCGACAAAGAGACCAACAAGCCCCTGGTGTGGGACCTGGTTGACAACCGGCCGAAGATTCACAATGATCCCTCCGTAACACGCGTCGAATATGAGGATGAGGCTCACGAAGTGGCGCTCACCGGCACCTATAAAGTAGAGGGCATCGACTGCCGGCCGGCATTTGAGCTGCTGAAAGAACATGTGAAGAAATACACTCCGGAGTATGTGGAGAAAATCACCTGGGTTCCAGCCGCCACGGTGAGCCGGATCGCCAAAGAGTTTGGCGAAGCCGCCGAGATAGGCTCCACCGTCACCATTCAGACCGAAAAAGGTCCCAGGAAGATTCCCAGACGTCCCGTAGCCACGCACTTCTTCCGCGGATCCCAAGGGCACACCAACTCGGGATGGACCTGCCTGTCAATCGATATGGTCAACCACATCGTCGGAGCCGCCGACACTTACGGCAGCGCCTTGGGGCTGGGGGGGACGGTGCAGGACGGCTACAAGAAGACCGGCAAGCCGTATCAGATACCCTATCCCTGCCCGGACGGCCTGCTGATGGCGAAGGCGTGGGTTTATGACCACATCCCCTATCCCCTGCGGGAACCCAAACAGCCGACCCGGCTGGATCTTCAGGATATGTTTCCCACGTCCATCTACAACGCATTCACCATCTGCAGCCCGCAATGGTTCGAGATTCTCGAGCGGTTCAAGATTCCCTACCGACCGGACGTGATGATCAACTTCGGCTCCAACTCGGTGATGACCATGGGGAACGCCGAGGCTGTTACCGAGAACTTCCTCAAGAAGTTCAAGTTCATCTTCTCCTTCCAACTCTACGTTACCGAATTCGAGGAGGCTGTCGCTGATATCGTGCTCCCCGACGCCTGCTACCTGGAGCGTTTCACGCCGGCGGTCAGCTTCCCCTCCACCTTCTCCCATCCCACGGGCGAGGACGATTGGGGCTGGACGATAAGGCAGCCTGTCGTGAAGCCGCTTTACGAGCGGCGGGATTTCAACGAGGTGATGCTGGATATCAGCAAGCGGTTAGGCATCCTTGGCAGATTCTACAAAGGATTGAACGACGCCATCCCCATCCGCTATGGCGGTCCGATGGATGAGAAATACAAACTCGTCGAAGACGACAGCGTTGAACACTCCTGGCAGGATATCTGCAACCGTTTATTGATGGACCGGTTCGGCGAGGAGCACGGTTTGGAATACTTCAAGAAGCGGGGGCTGTTCACCTGGCCCAAGCGCAAGGAGGACGTCTATTGGAAGTGGTTCAACCCCTCGCGGGTGCCGATTTACTTCGAGTATTTCATCGATGCGGGCGAGAAGATGACGAAACTCTGGAACGAGTTCGGCGGTAACGACTTCTTCAACTTCGACTGGTCGCGGTTCAAGGCGCTGGCGGACTGGCACCCCTGCCCCACTCACACCGAGGACGACCCCGAGTTTGACATGTACACTTTTTACTGGCGCGCGGTGGTTCATTGCAACTCGCTGACCCAACAGAATCCGTACCTTGACGAGTGCGCCCAGGAGGACCCATACATCTATGCTGTCCAGATGCACGAGGACACAGCGGCAAAAAAGGGCATCAAGGACGGGGATTTCGTCTGGCTGGAGAACACGAAGGGGCATCGGGTGAAGGGCTGGGTTTCGCTGTGCGAAGGGATCGAACCCCATCACCTCGCCATTGCCGCAGTCTCCGGGCATTGGGGCCAGTATATTCCCATCGCCAAAGGCAAAGGAACGTTCTTCAATGACCTGGTGGAGATGGATCTGGAACATACCGACCCGCTGACTTTTAATCAAGATATCTGTTGCCGCGTTAAGGTCTATAAGGCTTAGCTGAGCGACAGAACCAATCCAAGAGCAATCGGAGTCAATGCTATGCCACAATACGGAATGGTCATCGACCTGAAGAGGTGCTATGGCTGCTACGCCTGCGTGATGGCGTGCAAGGTGAAGAACCACACGCCGCCGGGCGTCTTCTGGGCGCGACTGCTGAAAGGTGAACGGGGAAAGTTCCCCAGCGTCATGCGGCAGGCTCTTCCGGTGTTATGTATGCACTGCGAGGAGCCGTCCTGCCTGGAGGTGTGTCCTACCGGCGCCACCCAGAAGTTGGACAATGGCATTGTAATCGTGGACAAAGACAAATGCATGGGGTGCAAAGCCTGTATAATGGCCTGCCCCTACGGCGCCCGATACACCGTGGACAAGTGGGAGAGCTACTTCCCCGAGGGGCTGCCGCTCTCGCCTTATGAGGAGTTCTCCAAGCGATACTGGGAGGAGAATTTCGGATGCGGCGTGGCGACGAAGTGCGATTTCTGCCAGGATCTGCTCCAGGAGGGCAAGCAGCCAGCTTGCGTAGCAGCCTGCCCCGCCAAAGCCCGGACATTTGGCGACATCGAGGACCTGGACAGCGATCCGTCCCTATTAATCAGGAAGTATCGAGGGGAGGGGCTGAATCCTGAACTCGGGAATAAACCCAAGGTGTACTACCTCGCGCCGAGATAGATGTTGAGGCGGCAGTCTGTAATAAAGATTCCCTTCGAGAGTCAACTTTAAGAAAGCAAGGGGTTCCATGGATCCAAAAGTCAATGGTCAGTTGCAGAAGAATTGGGGATTGCTGATTGCGATCTACCTGTTTCTCGGCGGTGTCGGCGGTGGAGCTTATACCATCGCTGCCATCAACAGCTTCCTCGGCAAAAGCGCGGATTTGTCCACCACCATCGGTTTGTGGATCGGATTCCCAGCGCTTCTCATAGGCAGTCTGGTGTTGCTGGCTGACTTGGGCAACCCGGGCAAATTCATCCTCGCCGGTATGAAGCCGGGGACTTCGTGGATCGCGCGGGGATTCTGGATAATATCCCTGTTTATGGTCTTTTCCTTTCTTCACCTCGTCCTGCACCAGTTCACCGGTGTGGGTCGGACCGCCGTAGGGATGAAGGTCCTCGCTGGCGCCGGAATCGTATTCTCGGTTCTTACCATAGCCTATACCGGGCTCCTCCTCGGTGCCTCCAAAGGGATCCCCTTCTGGCGCACCGGCGTTGTGCCGGTGGTCTTCGTGATCTCCGGGCTGGTGACCGGGCACTTCCTCATTATGCTGGGGATGGTGCTCTTCAATAAAGGGACGGCGACAGCCTCTCAATTCAGCGTTATGGCTGTGGAAGCCGCCGCGCTGGTGGTGTTGGAGGTGCTGGCGATATGGTTCTTCCTCCAGGCAGCCTATAAACAGCCCGACTCCCGTGAATCCGCCGAACGTATCCTGCACAAGCGCATCTTCGTCATCGGCTACATTATCCTGGGATTGGGCGTTCCGCTGGTGCTGATGCTGATCCTGCATTTCGCCATGACAGATTCCGGATTGGGAGCAGTTCTCAGCGTTGCCTTCATCGGCGCCTTGTTAGGGCTGATTGGCGGTCTGTTGCTTCGGCAGGCGATATTGATGTGTGGCGCTTTGCCAACGTGGAACATCGCGGGATTTCAGTTCCGTCGGATTGCCCGACCAAAGGACCCGAAACCGGGTATAGATTTGGTTCCTTCCCCTTAACCTTCTCCTTAGAGCGACAGATGTGTTTCTTGGAGCGCGCAAGCCATGCTCGCGCCAATTACATCGGACGTCATGCCGAGTCGCCCAAACGCGCTAGTGTGAATTGCTCGCTCCAGGAAATTGCGAATCCAGCGTCGCAAAACCCGGCGAAATCCGTTATGAGTTTGTAATGAACTCCCAGAGCAAGCATCGCGCCGCCATTCGCACCCTCCAGGTCCTCCGTATCTCCACCGACGATCCGACGACAGCCTCCCGTCAAGAAAAGGTGGACGTCATAGTTGAAACCCCGTTGCTCATAGATGTTGAGGGTGTTGCGCAGTACACGGTACTGTGCACCCCGATTGACAAGCGCTTCCTTGCCGTGGGATTCTTGTTTTCCGAGGGTGTGATTGACAGCTTGGATGAACTGGCAATCATCCAAGAGTGTGAAGACGAGCCCAACACTGTGCGCATAAAACTGTCAGATATGGCAGCGAGCCGGAATGCCGGTTCGGCCGGGAAGGGGCGCAACCTGGTGGTCGTCTCCTCCTGCGGCGCCTGTGGGTCTGAGGAGTTCAGCGGGAAACTGGAGGCGCTGCCAAAGGTCGGCAACACCTTGTGCATTCAAGGCCGGCTGCTGCGCGCAGCCACAAGCCGGATGTCCGGGAAGCAGCCCCTCTTCGAAAGCTGCGGCGGCACGCATTGGGCGGGCATCTTTAACGGTGATGGGGAGATAGTCGCGCACGCGGAGGACAGCGGAAGGCATAACGCGCTGGACAAAGCCATCGGCGGGTGTCTATTGGGCGGCGTGCCAGTTAGGGGCTGCTGGGCGGTGCTGTCCGGTCGGGTTTCCCTGGAGATGGTGAGTAAATGCGCGCGCGCCGGCATAGAACTGATTGCAGCCTTATCCGCTCCCACATCGCTGGCTGTTGAGACGTCTGAGCGGTGTGGGATAACGCTATGTGCCTTTGTGCGCGAAACCCGCGCCACGGTCTTCTCCCATCCCGAACGGATTGCTTGACACCTTCCTTCTGTAAGAACCTTAACACAAAGTGCACAAAGAACACAAAGTAGAAACTGGTTCTTAGGACGCTGGTCTTTCGTTACAAGAAACCAGCAGCGGAAGAGAAAGCCTGAAAGCCCGCAATTCGGGGGAACATCCTTGGAAACACAATATTGAAATGATTGAGCAGGCGGTGCTTATTGGAGAAGTGCTTGAGATGCCGCTGGATTCCAATCGCAATCGCGCCCTCTTCGTTGCGACCCTCAACGCAGTCCTGCGGCGCTTGGACATGGTGGAGGGAACGATTCATTGCAGGGATGACGAACCGGAAAGGTGTGCCCGAGAGGTCGCCGCCATGGTCCGGAAGTCCGGTTCACGTTCGGTGGGGCTTATCGGATTGAATCCAGCAATCGCGGAAGCTCTGGTTCGCGAGTTCGGAGCTGATTCGGTTCGGATCACAGATTTGAATAGAAAGAATATCGGCAGGCGCAAGTTCAACGTTGAGATTCTGGACGGACGAACCCAAGCCGGGGATGTAATCCGTTCCTCTGACACAGTTCTGATGACGGGAACGACGCTGGTCAACGGAACCTTTACCGGCCTGTGGAACTGCGTCGGCAGTGAGAAGAAACGTCCGATCATTTATGGAGTCACCGCGGCAGGGATTTGCCATCTGATGAATCTGACCCGTGTCTGCCCCTGCGCGAGGAATTAAGCTGCTCGTCAGAACAATTAAGCGCTATATCACACCTTCCCGCCTCAGATTTTCAATCTCATCTTCATTATACCCAAGCAGATCCCTCAGCACCTCCTCCGTGTGTTCCCCCACCAGCGGCGGGTGACGGCGGATACTCCCCGGCGTGTCGGAATACTTTATCGGGATGCCGCAGAGCTTCAAGGCGCCAATGGTCGGGTGGAGCACCTCTGCGACCATATTCCGGTGCAGAATCTGGGGATCGGAGAATAAACGTTCCATATTATTGACCGGACCGCAAGGCACTGACGCCATCAGCAGGAGTTCCATCCACTCGTCGCAGGTTTTCTCGCGCATCCGCTCGGCGACCAAGGGAATGAGCACCTCGCGGTGCTTCACCCGCAGGGGATTTGAGGAGAAGCGCGGATTCACGAGCCATTCCTCTTTACTTAGGGCTTTGCAGAAATTCTCCCAAAGTTTCTGGTTCGCAGCGGCGATGGCGATCGGATGGTCTTTGGTCTTGAACACTTGGTAGGGCACAATCGATTCGTGTGCCGTGCCCCAGCGCCGCGCTTCCCGACCAGCGACCAGATAGTTGCTGGCGATGTTGGCAAGGGCCGAAGCCTGGATATCCAGGAGGCTGCAATCGATGTACTGCCCCCTGCCAGAACGATCCCGCCAGATCAGCGACGCCATAATCGCCCCCGCCGCATGAACTCCCGTGAGCACATCCGTGATAGCCACCCCCACCTTGCAGGGGTCGCCATCCTGCTCGCCGGTTATCCACATCAGGCCTCCCACCGCGGAAAGCACCATATCGTAACCGGGCCGGTCGCGGTAGGGACCGTCC
>CAZCEM010000084.1:0-8078 GCA_964497555.1 uncultured bacterium | reverse complement strand
CAGTTTTGAGCAGAGAGTTTAATCTAAAGAAGAGTTTTTCAGCAGACCCTAATTATTGATTTGTGTACGAACGTTTCGAAGTGCATCATTCCTGCGAAAACAGGCATCCACACTGCCTGTCGCCATTGCCATGGAGAGCGGACTTTATGGCTGTGCAATAAATAACCTGACATTTTCACTTGGAGGGCGGACTGAAAGTCCGTCCTCCAAGTGACGGCGACAAGCGGGACGCTTAGCCTACGCGAGAGCCTGGATTCCAGCTCGCGCTGGAATGATGCGCCTTCGGCGCGTTCTGCATTCTACATACTGCATTTCACCTGACCACTGCCAGCTTCCACACCGACGTCCCCGCCGCCTGCTCCAGCCGGCAGAAATAGATGCCGTTGGGAGTGTGTTCCGCCGCCCGCCATTCCTGCCGGTACTCGCCCGCGGGCAGATTTCTGTAACTTCTCTGGTATATGAGCCGCCCGTTCATATCGCTGATGGATAAAACCACCGGTCCATCGGCTTCAATTAAAAACACAACCGTGGCGCGTTCGTTGGTTGGATTGGGGTAACTCTCCAGCGTCGATAGCGCCAGGTTGATATGGCGTGGAATCCCTCCTTCTTGTCTTTCAATCGCACCGATGTCTGTCCACGACGCGCGTCCTCGCCCTCGGTTGGCAATTTCGATAATATCTACACGAGGCGCTCCGCAATAATCGAACCTGGGCGCTATGTCGCCGTCGCCGGCGTCCAGGAGGGGCGAATCATCCTGCGGGGTGAAGTCGCCGTTCCAAGGGTCCACAAAGCGTGGTCCTGAGCTGTCGTTGCCTTCACCAGGGGGGGATTCCCCCGGATCAACAATGCAATAACGGAAGGAATACTCCCCCGAAGCTGACGAATTAAACGGTTGGGAACATCTCCATAACACGGAGTTGTTGATTGCCAAATCGCCCCTATATGCGGATACGCCAACGCTGCACAGAGCGAAATCATTGTTCGAGATGCTGCTGCCGCCGCCTTCAAATCCGACGCCGCAGTTGGTAAAGATTGAGTTGGTCAGCCAGACGCTTGGGGATCTATAAGCGCTAATCCCCGTGCTCAAGTCTTCGAACCAGCATCCGTCAATTTTAACTCCATTGGCGCCCGTCAGAATTATCCCGGCAAATCCACCTGCAAATCTGCACCCTGAAATCGATGCTGATCCTGTATGATTACTCAATAAGACCAGAGGCTTTTCCGAATCCTGATGAGAACCAATGAATTCACAGTCAGTCAGCACCAGCCGGTCGGTATAGTCAGACTCAAGCGCGCAACCCTTATCAGCAAAGAACCGCGAATCCTTGATCTCAGAATCGGTTCTAAACAAATTGAGACCCTTGACGCCATTGGCAATGATTTCGCAGTAGTCCAGTTTTACCGTTCCTATATACGCATAGACTGGAAAACTATTATTCTGTAAATGATTGAATCGCGTCCAGGACGCAGATAGGAAGGCCCCCTCACCACCTATGCCCAAATGAATGCCTTCCCAGGTATTACCTGGAGAAGCAGGTAAAAATGAAAAAGTATCCTCCGGCGCTCCCTCTATAATGAGAGAACCGTCAACCAGAACCCAGCAACTGTCAGCCACGCTCACCACCGCACCCGGTCGAATCCTCAGTTCAGCGCCTCTCTCGATAACAAAGTCTTGAGGTATGAAATATGGTCCCCCTTCGGCGGTCAACGTAAGCTGCCCGTCGATGCGTTCCGGCAGGGTATCCACCGGCGGAACATACGCCGGAACAATTAGCTTCGAGGCGATGGTCAGACTGTTGCACCAGCGGCTGCCGGGTATCCGCGCCGAAACCCGCCAGAAAAGCGTGTCGGGACCCGCCAGATTGATCGTCAATGAAGTGTCCTTCCCGCAGGGAATGATTTGTAGATCCTTATTAAACAGCGTCGTGTGGTCGATATAGATGCTGTAGATGATGGTTGAGTCGGCGGAAGCTGAGGTCCAGTTGAATTTGACGGCCCCGGCAGCCGGCTCGGCGGAAATCACATCGAAGGGATAGGGGGGGAGGCGGATGTCCGATTGAATCCTCGCCCGGCGCCGGTCAATCTCGGAGGGCAGGTTGTCCAGCATAATCTCGAAGTCGTCCAGAGTGAACTGCTTGGCGATGTCGGCCGCCACCGCGTCATGGAGGAGTTCCCTTAGCGAATCACAGCGCGGACGGTAATAGGCCGATTGGAAATAGTTGTCAGCTATGTAATTGATATTACTGATAATAACATCCCGCATAGCGGGATTGAGCCAACAGCGCCGGACAAGCTTGTTGGTGCCGGCTAAATGCTGCCCGCAGAGCGCATAGGGCGGCTCGGAATATGAGAGGGCATATTTAAACGTCGCGTCCATGTCCCAGGGGAGATACCGCCAGCGTCCCTCGGCGCCCGTAGTGCGGAGCAGGTAATAGTTGTGATAATAGGTGGAGGAATTTCCAATGAGAGAGTTGACCGCAATCGCGCAACACAAGTCCCGCAGATTAAACCAGCGTTGAAGCCCCTCCAGAAAATCTGCGTCCGACACGCGGTCCAACCAGTCAACGAGCGTCTGCAGCGGCGCGAAGTCATCTTCCGGCTCGGTTTTCCGATCCCACAACCCCGCTTCGATCTCACCGGGCTTCAACAGCGTTCCATTCTCGTCCGCCTTGTACAGCGCACCGTCCTCATCCAATCCCGCCAGCTTAAGAAAATGCTGGTCCACGTTCTCAACGTCCAGATACAACCCCGCATAGCGGCCGTTGAGGTATAACTGCGCGAACCACGCCCGCGAGGCTAATAAGCCCAACCGATGGTAGAGGTCATAGGCGAGGAATTCGCGGGCGAAGGTCGCGTCGGTCCATTCGGAGATGAGATTCAGCTTGTCGCGGCCCTCGAAGCGGTAGTCGCGGTCGAGGTTGATTTTGAAAGATTTTTTCGGATAGGTCCGGCTGGTTTCCCCTCGAAGACGAAGGGTTGCATTCGGCAAACGGCAGCCATCGATAACCACTTCGCATTTAATGGATTCCTTCCGCCAGAAATACCGAAGGAGATACGCGAAGGAATCCTCATCGCAGCTGACCTCATAGCGGCGCAACGTCAAGGGAAGCCCGTCCGCGGCGGTGATTGGCGTGAAAGCGGTGACCAGCAGCGCGAAAAAGAAAGCGATTAACAGCTCTTTTTTCATATTCTCACTTCAATAGTATGACGGCAGCCGGCGCGGAAAGCGCCGGTTCCTCAATTCGCACGAAATAGACGCCAGTCGAAGCCAGTGACAATCTGTCATCATTCCAACGCAGGGAAATCTCACCCGCGGCGGCGATTTGTGACTTCAGTTCGGCTGCTTTTCGGCCCGTAAGGTCATACAATGCCAATCTTAGGCTGCCGGCCTCCAGCACTTGAATCTGAATCCGCAGCGAACCGTTGAAGGGATTAGGCGAGAGTGAGAGAATCCTCCAATCCGCAGGCAGCGGCTGGGGTTCCAAACCGGTGTTTTTATAAGCGGTGTTGATGCGACCGGGGGTGCCGTGAGGGTCGGGGAAAGCCGATGCTTCCCAGTTGTAGGGACCGTAATTCGACAACTCAGGATTAGTCAGCTCCAGCGAGGCGCCCTCGCCATCCGCCTCTTCAGGCCACAGCCCGTGGTCGTCATACGCCACCCAATCCACGAGTACGCCGCTGCTGTCGTAGAGCTTGACGTCATCCCCGCTGTTGTTGAATTTGAACGTAAAACCGCCGAGGGACGGCACGCCCTGCCAGACGGCGTCGAACTTGTTCCTGTCGGCGGCTGCGACAAGATATTGACCTTGCCTGAGCCTCGTCCCTTGAGGGATTTTAAAGTAATTAGCGTTGCCGTCCAGAATCCGCCAGCCGGACATATCGACCGCATTCTCCAGCGTGGTCAGCTCAATCCAGTCGCCGCTGTCAAACTCCGACGAGCTGTGGTAGTTGACCTCGTTGATTATGACCCGCGAAGAGCCGTCCGGGCGTCGGACGGAATGAAAAAGGCGAGCCTGCGCGAGCCGCCGTCCGCCGGGACTCTCCAAGAATATCGAATCCCGCTCCTGCGGCGAGAAGAAATACCCGCCCGTCCAGGTTCGGGAAGGGCAGTTTAAACAGGCGAGTTCCAGATGATTCGTTACAAACAGCGTGTCCCCCGGCGCGAGAGGCTCAAGTTCCGGCAGCCGGCAGCGGCGGACTTCATCCAGCGCCACCGTGCAGTCCGACAGGTTGAGCGGCCTATCGGTCAAGTTTATCAAGCCAACCGTGCGTGTTGAAGATTCCAGAATTTCCTCAAAGGGAGCGATGCAGACGTCGCCCGCCTCCGGCGGTGCCGCATCCAATCGCACCGCCGGCAGGTCGAAGATGCAGCGACCTTGCTGGTCGGTGAATCCACCCCAGGGATAAGGATAGCTGCCCCCGCTGTCGTCCTCCACGCGAAAGAAGAAATGAACCGGCAAAGTCAGGTTGACGAGGGGCGCTTTCAGTGAATAAACCTTGTCTCCGGCGGTTTCATCTCCCCCCCTGCCGTTGTCAACCAGACGCAGTTGCGTCGAGCCTCCCCGCTGGTCGTACACTTCAACCGCGGCCGAACGCGGCGTTTCCGTCATCTGCAGGCTGAAAAAGATCGAATCTTCTACACTGCGAAGGTAATCCGGCTCAGCGCGCCAAGTAATATGCGCTGCCGGCGCGAATCGCGCTCCAACGCTGCGCAAAGCTGTCCGTCGTTCCGAGAGCCACCAGTGAAGCCTCTCCTCCTCCAAAGCGAGTGAATCGTTGGTCCCGCGCTTGAGGGTATCTAAAAAGAAATCATGGCGCATCAGCTCAAATTCCTCGCTCACGACCCGGTCGAGCCTCACCAGTCCTTCATCTCCCATGGAGTGTAGGAGTTCGCGGAAGCGGAGGCGGAAGATGGGAATTCGCAGCAGCCGGTTGATGATGACGTTCAACTCCATCTGACCGTAGCGTAGATATTCCGGATTGCCCAGCCAGGTGCCGGTCCAGAGGTTGCCGAACGCCGCGTCGCAGTCCCACAGAACCACCGTAAGCCGTCCGTCGGACATACGGGCGAGATGTTGATTCTTGGTCCAGCCGTCGTTATTGGCGATGATGTACTGGAGCGCGAAGTAACGGAGAAAGGCCTCCACGTCAAGCCAGCGCTCAACGTTGGCAGCAAGCCGCTCAAAGGAGGAATGGTAGAGGTCGTTGATGAGGCTTGCCAGGCTGTCGTAGCCGGAGGGTGCACGCTCTTCAACTTCATAGACGCGCGTGAATTCGCTGTTGACAGTAATCGGCGCGAACCGAGCAGGGTGGTAGGTGTCATAAAAAATATAAGAGATTTCGATGTTGCGCCTCTCGAAGAAATCCTTGTCCACGGGCTCGGTTTCAAGATAGACGCCGTAGTAATGGTCATTTATCATCAGAGAAACGTGTCGCATATCGGGCGCCAGCATGCCCGCGTCATCGGCGAGACGCTTGGCGAAGTAATCCCTGGAAATAGACAGGTCGCGGTATTCAGCGTCGAGGTTGACGGTTTCAAATGGACACGGCGAGTCATCCTCAAAGTTCAGCCGCCAGGAATGCTTGGGCAGATTCAGCGCGCTGCCGCCGCGAAATCTCACCTGACAATCGTAGGTATGACCCTCGTATTCTATTTGGGCGGGGAAGTAGCGGGAAGACCAGGGATTGGCTTCCAAGCTTGCCAAGTACTGCGGCAGGATCGTCATTCGATACAAAGGGAGGGTATAATCCTGCGCCAGCGCCGGGGAGCATCCCGTCAACCATGACAGCGCAAGCGTGAAGACAACAGTATATTCGACGCTCGGCCGCCTCGAGATACCACATGACTCGGTGGTCAAGTTCATGCTGAAACCTACCGCATCAACTCAATCTTTCTGAAATCCGCCTGTTTGTTCTGTCCAACTCTAACGAAATATACCCCCGACGGCACACCCTTTAAATCCACCGTTATCCGCTGCACCTCGCCGCCTCCCGACTCAGCGGAAAGAGTTCTCATCTTCCGACCGGCGGCATCAAACAACGCTATCTCGACTTCCCCCTTCCAAGCGGCTCGATACTCGACCGTCAGTTCGGAGTTGAAGGGATTGGGATAGACGCTTTCTATAGCGACCTGGCGAGGGAGAGAACTCGGCTCGGATTCACTGGGGACGCTGAGTGCTCTCATAACGTCAATCTTGCCATAGCCCCATCGCTGATTGGGAAGCGGACCGGTGAAGCTGTCCGCGCGGGCGGAGACCATAAGACATCGACGTAAATCAGCCGGGGAATAATCGGGAAAGTTCTGCTTGATCAAAGCGGTGGACCCGGCGGCGGCTGGGCTCGACATGGAGGTGCCTTGGAGCGCCAGATAATCGGCCGGTTCACCCGAATCACCCTCATTGGATATAATCAGCGCTTGCAGTGTGCCATCCATGCGCACGATGTCTTGATTTCGGCAGGAGATGGTCTTCTGACCCGGGGCGGTGATGTCGGGTTTCAGCCGGCCGTCGATGCGAGGTCCTATCGCCGAGAAGGCTGCCAGTTCGCCGCGGGTGGTGCCGTCGTCGTAGAACTGACCGGTGTAATCCGTCCAACTGGTTCGAGATGTGAACGCTCCCACCGAGATACAGGCGTCAGCGGTGGAGGGACTGACAACCAGATAATCATCCGCCGGTTGACGAAAACGGATGCGATTGTTGGGGCTGCACAGGTTCAGGTGAAAATCCTGCTCCACGTCGGAGAAATTGACCACTTGTATAAAATAGGACACCGCGTCAAGCGGCAGCGGCTCAGCGGATTCCAATATCATCCCCTCGGTGCCGCGAGGCGTGCATACCCATTGGGCTGAATCGAAGCCGGGCACCGGATTGCCGGCGACGTCGTTCACCATGACCGTGAGCATCGCATGAAGGCTGGTATCGGGACCGTCATAATAAGCCGACTGCAAGCTCCAGTACTCATCCTCCGGGGCGCTGCGGGAAAACGCTTCTATCGGTTCGGAAGCCTCGCCCGGCCCCACGCTGCCGTAGTAATGGTAAGCCTTCTGGGTGGAATTGCCGGCGGACATGAAGAAAGCCACGCCCTGCGCGACCGCCCAGTCGGTGGCTTGTTCTTCGGGAGAGCTGCCGTCGTTGAAGCCGTCCGAACCGCCGTAGCTCATGGTGGCGATATCGCAATGACCCAGAAAAGCGGTCGCTCGAATGGCCGCCACCACTGCTTCGGTGGAGGCTTCAGCATCCGAGTCATTGCCGACTTTGAAATAGATCGCTTCGGCGTCGGGGGCCATGCCTCGGTAGCGGCCGTTCGACAGCAATCCGCTTCCGAACACCGTCCCCGCGACATGCGTGCCGTGAGCGTTGCACAGGTCGGTTACGTCATCGGAGGTGTCGGGATAATCGGCGTAATCCATCGCCTCCACCGGCGCGGGCAGGTCGGGATGGGTCAACTGAAAGCCGGAATCCAACACTCCCACGCGCACGCCCCGACCGGTTAGCGGCGGATCCTGTTCCCGGGCCTCCGCTGCTCCGGTTTCTTCAGCAGCTAAGTCGTTCTGAATGCGGAGCATCCGATAAGCGGAGGTAACGCGGACAATATCACCTCGTTTAAGCAGCGACCTCACTTTCGACGCGGCTGCCCGCGCGGGCAGGAAGCCGGTCTTATGGGCACTCACCGGTGGCGTCCAACAGAACCGGAAGACTTTTACACCATCCTTCTCCAAGGCGGTCAAAGTCTTCTCATCCGGCGCAGCGGCAAAATGCAGAAACACCTTGAGGATTGGAGCGGTATCGACCGGCAGGCCGAAAGCCTTCAGCCGGGCTGCGTTGGCGGTAGTCGGATTGTCGCGGTAGGACTCGATGAGGCGCAAATCCCGCGCCAAAGTCAAATCCAGCCCCGGCGTGGGTGTGTTGGGCAGACCTTTGGCTGACAAAGACAATGTTGAAAGACACGTCGCAATCATCAGAATAAGCAGCAGTCTTCGCATGGAAAACTCCGGATTGAACAGCAGATTTAGCGGACTGATACAAATTCGCTTTTATAGATTCATTAATAATTAAGGCAACCCCCCTGCCCCCCTTCAA
>CAZCEM010000083.1:0-8081 GCA_964497555.1 uncultured bacterium | reverse complement strand
GTGTATGAATCCCTCGACGACGTCTGTAATCCAGAGGAATTGACCGTCCCAGGCCAGATCCATGGGATTCTGAATGGCAACCACCACTCGTGACACCTCGGCCGCCCCGGGCGTGAAACTGATGACACAGATTTCTCCGTCAATCAGAGCCAGGGTCCAAAATACCTGACCATCGGAGACCAAGCCGTGCATAGCTTCATAGGGCTTGTTGATTTGACGCAGGACTTCGCCGCGAGCGTTTATCAAGGTCAGAAACTGCGGCCCGATGAACCAGTAACGCTGACCTTCACGCGCCAGACCATAGCAGCGCTCCTCCGGCGCCTCGATTTCGGATAGGACGTCACCATTCGCCGAGTTCAGCTCGCGGAGAACGAGGCCCTCGTCGCCCTGATATCCGCACAGCAAGCCATGGTCAGTCAGGCACAACGCCACGCTGTTCCTCGGCACAGGATCGGCGGTTAATACTTGCCAAGCCTCCCCCGGGGTTGTCAGCGCAAAGAACACAGACAGGATTGCTGTCAGTGGTTTTATCGATAAAAAAAACTTCAAGTTTGCCGGATTCAATGCCTGTTGCGCCGGAGCGCGTGGTTTGGTTGACTGCAAAAAACCTAATTATGTTGCGCAAAATTCATGCCTTGAACTCAAAGTCCGAATCAGCCGTCAATCTTGGGCTTCCTCAATGGTAAAAGGGAAAAGACGCGCAATTCGTTTAAAAGGAATGCACAAATTGCAGTTCCAAGAAAAATAAGAAAAATCAAAGCATGGAGTCGTTGAGTATTTCAATTAATAGGAACAGGATCTATTGGACATTAACTGAAATTTCCGTGAAAATAGATACAGCCGTCCACGAGGTCGATGGATAAGGTGGACTTGGTGGACGATGTGGACGGGGGCTGTTTTCATTGTTTGTTGCGCTGCGCGCGGCAGGGCGGTTCCCGCGAAAGCGGGAAGGACAGCGGAGGGATAAGCTGCGACGTTATCCCAATTATTGGACAGGCTCTAAATGTCCGCCCTCAAGAAGAAACTTAACATATCAATATAATATCGCAGCCGGCATCTTCGCCATCTTCCAAGCCTTCAAACGTTCGTCGTTTAAAGGGGAGCCAATTTCCGTGTTTGATGAGGAAACTCTATGGAGTTGTCAGAGGCTTTTTTTAAGCTGCACAACCGTTACGCCGTAGTCGCCGCCGCCGAAATCGCCGTATCTATAGCTTTCCACCAGACGATGCGTCTTCAGATATCCACGCACGGCGTGCGACAAGACGCCCTTACCCTTGCCGTGAATCAATCCCAGTTGTTCGCGGCCGGCAACGGATCCGTTGTAAAGGTATTGGTCCACCTGCTCCAGAGCTTCCGCTACTTCCATGCCGCGCAGGTCGAGTTCCAGCGGAACCTGGGGCAGGCTGATTACCACCGGCGCGCTTATTTTAGTTGACGGTGGCAGCGTTACCCTTACGCGGTCAAGGCTGATCCATAGTTGTATTGAGCCGACGCCAACGCAGAGGCGGTCGCCCCGCGAACTTACTGCCATGACTTCCCCGCTCTTGTCGCTGCCGTCGATCAGAACCCAATCGCCAACTTCCGGCTTCTTGTCCATTATAACCGGTCGGTCGGGATGCCGACGAGGCTGGGAGGGCTTGGAGTGACCTTTTTTAAGGGGAGGATGCTTTTTCACCGGTGTGGAGAGGTGCGCATCCTGTATTTCAACCGATGAAGATTCTGCCGAAACGAATACTTCAACTTCAGTGTCGAGAAGCGCCTGAAGCCCTTTATGCGCTGCTTTGATAGAGTCTTTACTGGCTTGAGCTTCTCTAATTTCGCGCACTATCGCCTCGATGGTCTTCCGCGCCGCGGTCACAGCTTGTTCCACCGCTGCCCTCGAACGTTTCTTGAGTTCCTTTTCGCGGTCAAGGAGTTGTTCCAGCTTGATTCGACAGGCGTCTTCCAACTCGACGGACTTTTCCGCCTTTCTCTCCTGCCCCTTCACCATCGACTCATATTTGCGCAGCTTTTCTGTCAAGGACAGTATCAGTTCATCGAGCTGCGAGCGTTCGCTGCCGAGCACCATTCGAGCGCGGGCGATGATGTCCTCCGGCAGCCCCACCCGGCGGGCTATCTCCAGCGCGTAACTGGATCCGGGAATGTAGGGATGAAATCGGTAGGTAGGACGAAAGTTCTCGCGGTCGAATTCCATCGAGCCGTTGGTGCAGCCGGGGGTGGAATGGGCGAAGGCTTTCAAGACGCCGTGGTGGGTGGTTACGATGGTCGGCACTTGGCGGGTGATTAATCTCTCGAGCACCGAGATGGAGAGCGAAGCGCCTTCCTGAGGATCTGTGCCGGCGCCGATTTCATCGACCAGCACCAAGGAGCGCTGGTGAGCGCTGGCGATGATTTCCTTCAACATAGCCGAATGGGCGGTGAAGGTTGACAGGTCGTCGGAAATGGACTGTTGGTCGCCGATGACCGCGAAGAAGTCCTCAAACAGCGGGATTTCCGTTCCTGGCAGCGCGGGGATGGGCAGCGCAGCGGCGGTCATAGCGCACAACAGACCGACGCACTTCAACGCCACCGACTTCCCGCCTGCGTTGGGGCCGGATATCACCAAGCAGGTGTGCTCGCCGCCCAGATCCAGGTCCAGTGGAACCACTTTGCGGTCGCTTCCAATTATCAGCAGCGGATGGCGGGCTTGAACCAGCTTGAGCATGCCGGTCTGATTCAACTCCGGCGCAACGGCGTCCAAACGCTCCGCCAGCCGCGCCTTCGACCATAGACAATCCAAAGCGGTGACGGTATCGAGGTTGGCTCTAATCTGCGGCAGATCCCTACGGGTGCGGTCGGTCAGTTCCGCCAGTATGCGGCGGATTTCGTCCCGCTCCGCCAGCTCCAGCGACCGCAGTTCGTTGCCTAATTCTATTACGGGACTTGGTTCAATGAACAAAGTGCCGCCGGTGGAGGAGCGGTCGTGAACGATGCCGCGCACCTTGCCCGCCGCATCCGAACGAACCGGCAGCACGTATCTGCCGTCGCGGATGGTGAAGGAATCCCCCCGTAGGGCGCCGGCTTTTTCCAGCCGCCCCAGGATCACCCCGATGCGCTTGCGGATTTCCACCTGCATCGCTGCCAGTTCGCGCCTTATCCGCGCTAGTTCCGGCGAAGCCCGGTCGCGGATAAAACCTTCCGGCGAGACTACGTCGTCGATTCGGACTTCGAGGTCGGGAAGCGGGCGCAGGTCCCGCGCCAGCATCTTCACCAGAGGCAGCCTCTCCTGCTCTTTGTTGAGGGTGTGTCGGAGTTGAGCGTGGGTGCGCAGGTGATACAGCACCACCAGCAAAGACTCCGCAGACAACACGCTGCCGATGACAGCGGTCTTTTTCAGCAGGGGGCGCAAATCTTCACATCCACCAGCGCCAAGGCTGCCGCCGCGGGCAATAAGGCTGCGAATCTCCTCCACCCGGTGCAGTTCCTCGCGGATCCAGACAATATCGGTGTCTGGTCGCGTCTGCGCGAGCGCCTCCCGCGCCGGCTCGGTGTCCGCCAGCGAGACCAGCTCGGCGACTATTCTGGGAAATTCGAGGGAGTTAAGGCTGCGAACGACCACCGACTTAAGAAGTGAAGCGGAATCAGCGTTCTGAGTTTCATCCGAAGGAGATGAGGGCGGGGTGGAATTCATCGTGAGTTTAATGCTCGGTAAGGTCAAGCTCTTCTTTGACTTTATCCAGCGGCAGTCTTTTCACCAAACTGCGGATTTTAGAGGGGAACTTCCGGGCGGCGTCTTCCCCCTTCTCTTCAGCTTCCCGGACGCTGATGATAATGGATTTGAGGTATCTTTGAGCTTCAGGCGAAAGGTTCCTTACGCGTTCTCGGATCTTGCCCGACGGCGCGTCTTCAAAGGTGCGGCTGAAGAACTCCGCGACCTCCTTCTGGGCATTGCTGCCAGCGTTGGCGGGCGCATTGACAGCCGCCGGCAGCAGCTTTTCAATCCTGCGGGAGGCCGCGCTGACGAAGTCTTCCCGGAACCCATCCACGCAAGGTTCGAGCAGGTTCAGGCCGATTCTAAAGAGCGCGGTGTTCTTCGCCCAAACCTTCGCGTCATCTCGCAGCGGTGAGATTATAAGCGCTGACAAAGCCGCGGCGATTATTACCGAGGCTTTCAGCACGCCGAAAACCGCTCCCCAGAACCGGTCAGCTCCTTTTAAAGCCCCTTTGACAAGGATTTTGCGGAACAAGCCTGCTAGCAGCTTGACCAGAACCACGGCGGCAACGAGGATAAGCAGACCAGCAACGGGTGTTTTGACCGCCAAGGGATAACTCGCCGGCGGCAGTATCAGCGCCAGCGGCAGGGCAAATTTCAGAGCCAGCAGGACTCCCGCCGCCAGTCCCACCAGGACCGCCAACTCCCGAATCAGCCCCCGGACTGCGCCTATCACTGCGAACAGCCCGAGCACCGAGATGATGATAATATCAGCGACAGCCATTCTTGCTCCTCTACTGGTCGAGAGGCTGCGTTTGCGACCTATGGCCATGCACCAAATAACGCCGCGCCGCCATCCTGGCGGCAGGTTTTCACGCCGTCAGGATGACGGCGCTGTCTGCTAAGATAATTGATGCATTGCCATCAGTCGCATCACAGCGCTGGAGACCAATCGGCGCCGGAGACTATCCCATGGATCTCTGAATGCGCACCAACTTGCGGATCTTTCTGCGGGCGGCGGCCGATTTGCGTTTCTTAGCTTCCGAAGGCTTGACGAAACGCTGGTGTTTGCGGATTTCAGCCATCAGACCGCATTTCTCGCAGGACTTGGTGAAGCGGCGAAAGGCGCGGTCGAAAGGTTCCCCATCACGAACCTTGACATAGGGCATAGGTGCAACCTAAGTAAAAACAAAGCGAACTGACCATAGACCTCCCATTCTTTCAAACTGGGGATCAACAGGCGCGAATTTGAATTCCTTACGAACAAGAAATATAATGCTGTTTTATCGATTCGTCAAGAGGCGGTTCTCTATAAGACTGACAAGTTAAAAAAAGCCTCGTTCTGTCGAGACAGAACGAGGCTCCCTGGCGACGCGCATCCGCACTCAGCCGAGGTGCTTCGCCAAAGCCATCTCCAGCATCGGTTTGGGCATGGCGCCAATCATTTTATCGACGAGCTTCCCGTCCTTGAAAACCATCATCGTGGGAATGCTTTGAATCTGATAGCGCATGGCGACGGTCTTGTAGTCGTCAACATTCATCTTGGCGACTACCAGCCTGCCGTTCTTCTCCTCGGCTATCTGGTTCAAGATCGGTCCAACTACGCGGCAGGGCCCGCACCACGGCGCCCAGAAATCAACCACCACAGGCAGCTTTGCGTCGGCGATGAACTGGTCGAAAGTATCGTCGGTCAAGTGAATCTCTTCTAACATTGTAACTCCTGCTGTGAAAAATCCCCATCCTCATCGACGCATCTGCCAATATGGCATTATACTGTCAAATTGGATGTTTTAAACAGGCCACTCCTTTGTTGCTGGTTGCTGGATACTAGTGGCTGGCTTTCCTTTATCATCACCCGGCCACCAGATACCAACAACCAGCGACCAGCAATGGAATAGTTTGCCTGATAGCGCTTTACTGCCAAGCTTTCACCAGGTTGCGCCCCTCGCGCTTGGCTTGGTACAACATCTCGTCCACCCGACGGACCAACTCCTTCGGGGGCACCAAAGTCTCCTTGGAGGTTGAAGCGGCGCCCAGGCTGAAGGTCACGTGCAGCGGTTCTTGAGGGCCCGGAAAGTGATGAAGTTCGCAATGACGACGAAAACGCTCCGCCACCATCACCGCTCCCATGAGGTCGGTGTTGGGCAGAATGACCACCAGCTCCTCACCCCCGTAACGACAAGGAATGTCAATGCCCTCACGAACATCGTCGCGCAGCAGAGCTGACGCCTGCTGAAGCACCATATCGCCTATCTGGTGTCCGTAGCTGTCATTGAAACGCTTGAAATGATCGATATCCGCCATTATTACGGATAAATTTCCGCCGTAGCGGCGCAGGCGGTTGAGTTCTTCGCTCAATTTCTCGTCAAACATCCTCCGCACATAAAGACCCGTCAAACCGTCGTACATCGCCAAGTTGAAATAGCGTGTGTGAAGCAGAGAGACCGCGATTAAGGAACTCAGCATGATGAGCACCTGCAGGCTGCCTTCATCCAGTTTTGACTCCAGATCCAGCTCAATTAACATCAGACCAATGACGGTGTTGCCGGAACCCACCAGAGGTAGAGCCAGGCGGTTTAAACCGGCAGGAGTGACGTAATGTCCCGGCTGCTTCCTCTCCAAGCATTCCATAAGCGGGGTGTCTCTCCATTCGAGCTTCTCCTTCACACGGCGGACTTCGCCGTCGCTAAGGACGCCGATTATCTCGCCGCAGTGCTTGTCGCGCTCGACAATGACCATCTCGATGTGGCTGCTGGAAGCGAATTCGCCGATAGTCTCGAGCGCCAGCGGCACAATCTTATCAAAATCAATCTCAGAAAGAAGTATCCGAACGGCATAATTCAGGGTGAGGAATTTGAGTTTCTCGTCGGTGAAGCTGAAATCGGACACCATTGTTTGCACTCCGAGTGTTTCTTCTTATGTTTTTACTTATGGCTGCCCACCGGTAATCGGTTCGGGTTTAAAATAATGTAAACTCCAAACCTCCCTTTGCAAACCTTCAAGGTGATAAAAATGTGGCCGAAACGAAGACAGAAGTCCGGGATTGTCGTCAGCTCCGCCTAAGTGAACAATCGCGAGGGTGTTCAGATGTTTTTAAAGAGCATTATCATCGAGTCAATTATTATGACAGCCATTTTTGTCTGTCGCTGGATCAAGGCAAAGCATCAGGCCGCGCGGCACTATTACTGGTTGCAAATTCATTTGGCCATTCGCCGTCATTCCTGCGGAAGCGGGAATCCAGTCCTAACTCCTTCTGGATTCCAGCTTTCGCTGGAATGAGGCGCATTCGCGCAGAAGATCAAATGTTCAAAAGAAAATGCACCCCTTAATAATCCTCCTCCTTTCGTTTGGATCCACCCATGTTGACAAAAAGCAAAATCATCATCGGCATCCACGGGCTGGGCAATAAACCGCCTCAACCCCTGTTGCAGGAATGGTGGAAGAAAGCCCTGCTGGAGGGGCTGCGCCTGCAGAGGAAACCGGTGGACGACTTTCATTTCGAGCTGGTCTATTGGGCAGACATCCTGTACCTGCACCCGTTGAATCCTGCAGTAAGCGACCCCGACGACCCGCTGTTCATCGACAATCCCTACATCCCCGCCGTCACTCGTCTGCCCTCGTCGTCCAGCGAGATACGCTTTAAAATCTTGGATCAGCTCGAAAAGTGGATGGAGGATGTTTTCCTCAACGATGATATGAGCATCAACGTCTCCAAGATCACCGACAAGCTCATCAAGCATTACTTCAGCGATCTGGACGCCTATTACCAGACTCGGCTGATAGACAAGACCGGCAGGGAGTTCGAGGTCAAACAGGAGATTCGGGCTCGACTGGAGGAGGTCTTGCGCCGCCATCGCCGGAAAAATATAATGCTTATCGGGCATTCGATGGGCTCAATCATCACCTACGACGTGATAACGCTGACCGTGCCGGATGTGCCCATCGACACTTGGGTGACCATCGGCTCACCGCTGGGCATCCCCATCGTTCGGAAACGCGCCATCGCTGAGCAATCCTCCCGCGGTGTGAAGGTCCATCGCGTCGGCACACCCCAGAGCGTCATCCGCAATTGGTACAACCTGTCAGACATCCATGACAAAATTGCGGTTAATTACCAGCTTAACGACGACTATGGCCAGAACCGACTGGAAGTGTCGCCGATTGACTACGTCATCGACAACGACTACGAGTTCAACGGTGTGAAGAATCCTCACTCATGTTTCGGCTACCTGCGAACGCCGCAGATGTCGGATATCGTCAGCGAATTCCTAACTCATCGCTCCTCAAATGGCGTCGGTCGTTTAGTGGGGAGAATCAGCGGTCGGTTCGGCAGCCGCAAGTAACAATGGAGATACGAGAGTATTAACTAAGATGGGTTTGCTGAAATACT
>CAZCEM010000082.1:0-8093 GCA_964497555.1 uncultured bacterium | reverse complement strand
TTTTTGAGCTGACAGCTTGGCTTTTTTCGGAGGCGCTGGTATTATTATGTCTTTTTTATCCGGTTTCTTCGCGGCTTCTCCTGAAGGTGTTTGTATCTCCAAGACCTTCAAGATTATGCCTTCGCCCCATTTGTCGATATTGAGGCGGAGCGCGATGGATTCTTGTCCTTCCAGCCTCTCGAGAAAGCTTTCTGAGCTGAAATCCACGTCCGGTTCGCCAATTTCAACCTTATCGCCGAGAAGACTTTTCAGATCCGATTCCAGCATGGCGGTGGTTTGGAGCATCATATCGCCGAGCGCCGCGTTGTGAATATCAGGCTCGTACTGAGCGCTTTCTTCTCCGCTGGCGATAAGTCCCGCCATGACCGCGGCAAGTTTGTTGGGGAACAGAAAATGCCAATTGGTCAGCGGACTGATCGACAGCGAAACCCGAAGGGAACCTTCGGGAAACAACTGTTCCACATCGTCCAGCCGGAATGTCTCCGGTGGTTCCAGGGAAACCTGCACCGTCCGCTCGACCAGCATGGTAAGAGCGGTTTCGACCTGATGGCGGGTCATCTCCTCCCAGCGGCCGAAATCCATCAGCAGCGGGCTTGGTTGGCCGTTCGCGCTGTTCGTGTCAGTCATAGATCAGCTCCTCTTCCCTGGTGATGGGGCGAAGCACCTTCACCGCCCGTTTTCGTCCCAACTTTCCCGGCGAACCGAGATACTTGGGTTTTCCGCCCACATAGATTAAAATCGGCGCGTTAGTCCTTTTCTCAACCTGCAGCAAGTCGTCAACGTGAAGTTCAATGAAATCACCGATACGCACGGTGGTTTCAGCTAAGACGACCTTGATGGACAGGTTGCTGGCGCGAAGCCGGTCCCGTATCAGCTCCGCGCGCGTGTCGTCCGGCTGCCGGCCGGTGGAGGCCAGCACCGCTTGAGCGGACAGATTCGCCAGCATCGGCTCCAGTACGTAGTACGGCAGCCCCAGATTTAGCATGTAGGTTAGGCCCCGGATGCGAATGTCGAAAAAAATTATCGCCAAAGCCTCCGTCGAACGGGTTATCTGGACAAACTGGGGGTCGGTCTCAAATCCCTCCAGCTTGGCGCCGATCTCGTGAACCTGCGACCAAGCTTCATTAAGGCGCTCGATGAAGGTTTTTATCAACGGTTCGACGACCTTTTGCTCAATGATGGTGATCTCGCGGGCGATATTGTCGGTCTCGCCCGTGCCGCCCAGCAATCTATCCACCATGTGCAGAATCAGTTGAGGGCTTATCTCCATGATAGCCTTGCCGTCGAGTTTCTCAAGGTCCAGCATATATAGCGCGTTCGGTACCGCCAGCGACAGGGTGTATTCGTTGAAGGTCACCTGGTCGATACTGGAAAAATCCACATCCACCATGGACCGCAGCGAGGTGGACAGCGAGGTCGCCAGCATCCTTGCAAAATTGTCGTGAATGGTTCTAAGCGTCCGGAGCTGTTCCTTGTTTATCCGTTCCGGATGCTTAAAGTCATAAACCTGGACGGGTTTGGTGCGAATCGGTCCGGCGGCGGTCATTGTAATGGGCGTCTCTGCAACAGCCTCCGGCGCCGAGATGCTCGCCAGCAGCGCGTCGATTTCCTCTTGCGACAGGACTTTTTTCATGCGAAGCCGTCAGAGTTTATTGATAGACCCATTTGTCGAAAAAAACCCGCTTAACGGAGCCTTCTCCGAGTTGAAAATCCATAATTTTCTTAACCCGGATGCGGAAAGCCTGGCGGTAACGGATGTCGGTCAGCACATCAGAGGACTGAGAACTGAACAAGGTTATCAGATTGTCCCTCAACATGGGCTCTCGTCTGCGGATTTCATCTATGACCTTCGGACCGGCGACCTCCAGACCCACTGAGACCATGAAAATACGTCGCTGCCGAGCCGGATTGATGAGAATATCGGAGATGGTGTAAATGTCGCCTATCGGGGGAGCATTTTTAACGGGCTTCCGAGCGATTTCCGTCATCTCTGCCACATCCACTACACCCTTCTCTTTTTCGGGCTTACTGAGGATAAACCGCCAGGCGAAAAAACCCACGACGGCGATTATCACCACCGTCAGGGCGATAATCAAACTCCTTCTCAATCCGTTGCCGGCGGTGTCCGCATCGACTAAGGAAACCCGCTCAACGTTTTCGTCGTATTCGTTCATGTTGTATTCTTCAGGAAGTTAATTGGCGGGCGCCTCGGCGGGAGCGTATATTCACTGGTTCACCGCTCAATCGCCCCAGCCATCGCCCCCTCCGTCAAGATTGCTGAATAGACCAGGCCGAGCCTGTTCCGTTTTTATAAAGACTTCCACCCGCCGATTGATGGCTTTCTCCTCCGAAGAGGCTGTGGAAGGCACTTTCAATCGGGGACGGTACTCGCCGTATCCCACTGCTGCCAGCTTCTCCGGCGGAAATCCCTGGCTCTGGAAGAACTTTAACACGCTGAGCGCGCGGGCGGCAGACAATTCCCAGTTCGATGGGAAGCGGTCGGTGGATATCGGTGTGTCGTCTGTATGCCCCTCGACGATAATCTCTTTCGGATTGAGCTTCAGGGCCAGCCGAGCCAGCTTTTCGATAATGGACAAGACGCTCAACTTCAACTCATCGCTGCCCACTTCAAAGAGAACCGGATCCGAAAATATAATTTTAACGCCGCTGCCGGTCTGCTGGACCTCAATTTTCTGCTGCATTCCTTCTTTTTGGACTGCTTCTACTATCTGGTCAATAGCTTCATCTACTTCGCGAGACAGACCGAACTTTATGGTGGGTGTCATGATCATGGAACTGCCGGTGGGGTCGGGATTCCAGGGCTGCAGGGCACCGCGCAATGAGCCGATGGCGGCTTTGAACTTAGACACCTCGATCTGCGAGAAAGAGACAATGATCACAAAAAAACACAATATCAGGCCCATCATGTCGCCGTAGGTCACCATCCACCCCGGCGCGGTGGGCAGTTCGATTTTAGTTCCTTCTTTCCTGCGAACCATTTTATTCTCGAACGGGTTTGTGGCGATAGGCGGGCGCCAGGAAGGTCATCAGACGTTCCCGCACCAGACGGGGATTATCCCCCGATTGAATTGACAAGATTCCTTCGAGCACCAGTTCCTTTTGGATCATCTCTTCTTTTGACCGGTTATACAGCTTCCCGGCGATGGGCAGGCAGAACAAGTTGGCAATCAGGGAGCCGTAGAAGGTGGTCACCAATGCGGTCGCCATGCCGATGCCGATCTTAGTGGGGTCATCGAGGGCTTGGAGCATCTGGATCAATCCGATGAGGGTGCCGAGCATGCCGAAGGCCGGGGCGTAGGTGCCCATGGCGATAAAGATGCTCTGACCGAGCGTATGGCGGTCGCGCAGGTTCTGCAGCTCGGTCTCCATGATGTTCCGGATGGTCTCAGGCTCGGTGCCGTCAACTGCGTATTGGATGCCGCTGCGCAGAAAACTGTCGTTGATGGTGTCAAGTTCGCGCTCGATGGCGAGAATCCCTTCGCGGCGGGCTTTCTCAGCCAATGCTACTAAACTCTCGATGGTGTCGGTGTTGGAAATCCGCACCGAAAAAAATACCTTCTGCGTCACCTTGAATACTGAAAGGACGTCCTTCAAAGGAAAGTTTATCAAGGTGGTGCCGATTGTGCCGCCAACGACGATCATCAGGGAAGGCACATTAAAGAAGAATGCGGATCCCGGCGCTGTAATGATTGCGCCAAAGACGAGGGACATGCCGGCGATTATCCCGACTATGGTGGCTAGATCCATAAGATCCGTTGGTATGGTTTACACGGCCTGGGGAAGAGCGCAGGCAATCTTCTCTTTGTCCAGGATTTCTGCAACAGGCGCAGAGCCATACAGCGCCCGCCGGTAGTTAAACAGCCTGTGAACGACTTCAGCGACGGATTCGCGGACCAGCAGCTTCCGACCGGTGGTCAAACTGACGATGGTGTCAGGACGGGCTTCGATGCGCTCGATGAGGTCTCCGTTAAGTACGACGCTCAAGCCGTTCAGCAGAGTCAACTCAACCATTCTTTACCCCAAAAAGTAATATAAAAAAAGCTTGAACACAACTACCAATGCTGGTGACGGGTGACTGGTTGCTGGTGACTTGATTATTTATTTGAAAACCAGCCTCCAGCAACCACCAACCAGTCTCCAGTCACCCGGCCTCAGCAACCAGTCCCCCGTCACCCGTCACCAGCAACAGCTACCGCTTCAACTGAGTCAGTTCGTTCAGCAGCGTGTCGGAGGTGGTTATGACCCTCGCGGAGGCTTGAAACGCCCGCTGCGCGATTATCATGTCCGTGAACTCCCGCGCCAGGTCAACGTTGGAGCCCTCGAGGAAGCCGCTGTTAATCTTCGCTCCCGCCTGTTCGGCGTTGCTGATACGGACGTCGCCGGAATTAGTGGTTCGGCGGTAGAGGTTTTCACCTACGCGCTCCAGACCTTGGGGGTTGGTGAAGTTAGCCAGCAGCACCTGCGCCAGCTTAACAGTTACGCCGTTGGAAAAGGTGCCGAAGATGCTGCCGTTGTCGTCGAAGAAGATGCCCTGCAGGGTGCCCATGGCATAGCCGTCTTGTTGGCTGGCAAGACCGGTGGTCGAGGCGGAGGTCTGGGTCAATCCGTCGAAATGGCTGAAAGTGCCCGCATTGAAGCTGAGGGTGAGGTTCTGGGCATTGTTGCCGGGATTGAACAGCAAACCTGTGACTCCGCCGTCGTACAAGAAGCTCTCCAGCGAGCCGTCGTTGCGGAACGCCACCGTGCCGCTGCCCCCTTCTACGATAACCGCCGGTTCGGGCACATCCACTGACCAGCGCCAGGCGTTGGGCGTTTTGCTGCGCGTGAAGGTTACGGTCAGGTTGTGGGTGTTGCCCATCGAGTCATAGACCATTATGGAGGTCGAATGGGTGGTGTCAGCAGTTTCGATGACCGCACTGCCTTCTTTAAGACCGTTTGTGGCGTTGATGAACACCCCGCCGCCGCCAAGGTCGCTGATGCCGGTTGCCAAGCCGGTGCGCTCATCGAATTTAATAGTCAAAACCTCCGGCGAGACCGCGCCGGTCTCGTTATCGGTGAAGTTGTCTATCGCCACCAGCGTGGAAGCGGTGCCGTTGTCCACTAAAAAGGTCTGTCCAGGATTAAACAGGTTGGTCACAATGCCCGCGTTGCCGACTTCGGCCGTATCGACGAATTGGACGTTATAGGTCTCGCCGTCGCCGTGAAAGCTGCGGGTGACCTGTATTGCGCCGTCAGCGTTGAGGGAAGCGGTTACACCCTCGACCTGAGTGTTGATGGCGTTTAGGAGGTCGCTGATGGTCGAGTTAATATCAATTCCGGAAATACGCACCGTTCGCTGACCATCCACAGTCACGCTGAAGCCTTCGACGCTGGCGACGTTGTGAGCACTGAGGATGTCAGTGAGAGTCAGCCCTTGGAGCGTGCCGGCGCGGGTGCTCTGGGTGGCGTTTTCACCGGTTATAACGAGATTATGCGCGCCGCCCACGCCGTTGCGGGCGGTGCCGGTGAGGTTGGTGATGCCAGTCTCGCCGGCGTCAATCAGCCTTGCCGTCGAATTGGTCATGTTCATGTCGAGGTTGCCGTTCAAGACCACCTCGGAAGTCGCCTTGGCTTCGCTGCGCATCCCCAAAGGGATTTTAATCGAGCGCACCGTCGAGGCGTCGAGCCCCTTGCGGTCCAACGAGCCGGTATAACCCAGCACCTTATACCCGCTTCCGCTGCTCACCAGATTGCCGGAGGCGTCCAGTTGAAACGCGCCTGCGCGGGTGTAGTAAGTGTCGCTGCCGTCGGATACTAAAAAGAATCCGTCGCCCTGGATTGCCAGGTCGGTTTTGACGCCGGTCGATTCCAGCGCGCCTTGGTTGAAGTCGGTATCGATGCCGATAACGCGCATACCCAGCCCCACCTGAACGGAGTTAATGCCGCCCTGCCCCTCCGAAGGAGCTATCTCACCGGACAGCGTCTCCGCCATAGTCTCAGCGAAGGTGATGCGCGAGCCTTTGAAGGCGACCGTGTTGACATTGGCGATGTTATTGCCGATGATGTCAAGCTTGGTCTGGAAATTTCGCAAGCCGCTGATGCCTGCGTAAAGCGATCTCATCATTGTGACAAACCTCCCCGGTTCCGGATGGTGAACCGCGTCAATCACTCGGCGGTTCGTGGTCTCCCGCGTCGGGGTCCGACCCTTGTGTCCATCCGCTTTATTTTTAAAGGATTATTCTCTCTCTTTAGGCTGCTGGCTGTTGGCATCAGCCATTCTGCATTCTGCATTTTGCATTTTACACTACGCCACCACCGCCGAGTCTATGGCGGTGAAGACGTTGTCCTGCATCCCGCTCCGGTCCACCAGGGTGATGACTTTGCGCTGAGGCACTCCCACGACCAGCGCCAAGTCATCCAGCAGCACCAGCGCGGTGCGCGAACCTTTGACAGACGCCGAATCAACCGCGTCCTCGAGCCGCCGCATCTGGCCGTCGTCCAAAAGTATGTTCCGGTCAAGGGCGCGGGTGACGGCATGGCCTGACAGCGTAACCGGCTGCTTATACTCCGCCCTTGCCGATTTGAGGTGCTCCGCAAACGTCGGGCGGGATGGCTGGGTTGTTGGTGATGCCGCCGGGCGCGGAGCAATTGGCGGCGGACCGCTCAGACGCGCTTCTAATAGTCGGGCGTCGAGGTTCATTCTAAACAGCCTATGGTTCGGACTAGGCGCTGAAGAAGGGATTCGTCTTCCTTGACCAAGGCGTCCGCGTCAGCCGGGTCGATGATTTCAAGGACGTTGCCGAAGGACACCTCCCGGCCGTTGACGACCAGCACCGGATTGCCGTCCACAAACTTGACCGCTTCAATTCGGCCGCTAATCAAAGGCTGGACTGTCACCTCAGCTCCGGACATCACCGCCTTTATCTGAATGCTGTAATCACCGGCGGGAGTCATATTTCCCCGGCCGTCCCTGCCGTCCCAGATGATAGAGTGTTCACCAGCGGTCAGGTTTTCATCCTCGATGGTCCGAATGACATTGCCGTTGGAATCGAATATCTTCACGGTTACTTTAGACGCCGAGCCGGTCAAATCGAATCCAATTTCCTCCTCGCCCTCGCCCTCGTAGCTGAGCTGATCCTGTATGGCGCGCACCTCCTTGCCGAGCAGCGTTGAAGCCATGGTGTTGTTGATGGACTGCGCCAGCAGTATATCCGCCTGCAAGCCGTTGTCGAGCTTGCTGCCGAGGTTTTTCAGCTCTTCGAGGCTGCTGAACTGAGCCAGTTGGGAAGCGAATTCGGTGCCTTCCAAAGGATTCAAAGGGTCTTGATACTTAAGCTGAGCTACAAGGAGGTTCAGAAAATCCTCTTTCTCCTCAGAAATCAGCAGCGTGGCGGCAGAGCTGCCGCTGCCGACGACGGGGATGTAGCTGGAAAAAGATGTGATGGTGGACATGGGAAACCTCTGATAACATTTCCGTTCCCTTTGGGTGAACTCATCCTTGATTAAGCAACATCAATGCCAGTCGTAAATAGCGGGAAAATGCAGCTATGGTTGAAGAAAATCGGAAGCTATGCTTGAAATGCGGTGCGAACATTGCCTCTTGCGGCTGGGAGAGGAAAAAAGTGCCGCTTGTGTCAGGCGAGTATATCGAAGGTATTATAGCCGAGGAGCAAGGGGTGGGCGAAGTCCGACGCTGACTCGGACTGAGCTTCTTCAGCTTCCGAGCTGAAGGCTCCTTCCGGTGTATTGCGGCTGTTGGAGTCACTGGAGGAGTCGTCAGGGGAGAAGGAGTGGCGCGGGGAGGCGTGCACTTCAACGCTGGCGTCGGGGAAGCCCGCCGAAGCCAGCGCTTCGCGCAGATGAACTGTTTCAGCTTGCAAGGCTGCGCGGACGCTCTCGCGTTCCACGGAGAAATCCAGCTTCAACCTGCCGTCCTCCTTGTGGAGCGCGACCAGCGCCGGTCCCATAATCTCCGGCTGGAGCTGCACCAGTAAAACGCCGCGGCCTTGACTGAGCGTCAACCGGACACCGGCAATCAGCTCGGACGGATTAAGCACAGGGGGAGGGGAGGTCGGTCGGGGGACGGCTGGCGC
>CAZCEM010000081.1:0-8099 GCA_964497555.1 uncultured bacterium | reverse complement strand
GTCGTTGACATACTCAGCGACGCTACAGCCGCCAGAAGGAGAACAACTCGCCTATTATTAACCCTAACCATCATGCGTTTGCTTTAAAATGTCGCTGTCAGTTCGACCGAGGCTTCATGGCGCGGCGGCCGATTGCCCCGCCATCTCCCGCGATAATAACCTGTCGCAGTCAGATGCTCGTGCATCCGGTACTCGGAATTGAGCGTTACTTGATAGTTGTTCCCGACATCGCATCCACGCAACAGGTCATAAGCGCGGGTGGGCATTTCAGTCGCCAGCCGCAGCCACTGCCCCTCGACGGACGCGGAGGCGTCCCGCGTCATCCGCCAGAGGCATCTTGGCGCGAACTTATACTCCCACGCTCGATTGGATACAAGACGGTCTTTTCGCTCGGCGTAACCGAGCATAAGACTTCCATCCCAGGAATCATTACCCGCCCAGCCGATTTCAGCTTCTCCACCGAGGGCTTCCACCCGGCTCAGCAGACCGCTGAAATCCGCTCCCCACCGCCGCGTCCGCTCGGCTTGTGGCTCAATCCGCAGATTCCAATCCCTTCCCAGATTCCGCCGGATGCGCAGGACGACGGATTCCTCGCGGGTGGATTCGCCGTAGCCGGTCGCGCGTTCCACCCGGTCCTCCCGGCGCAGCCTCAAGGTTTCGTCGCCGCGGGATGAGCCTTCGTGGAAGCCGGTTTCGTCCTCAATCAGAATCCGGCCGCGTGTAAGTTCTTTCGTCCGGAAGGACTCCGGCAGCAGCAGAAACACCTTCCAAGGGTCCTCACCGCCGTTGGCATTGGTCAAGGTCCACCGCAGGCGGTGGCTGCTGACGCCGGCAAAGCTTGACGACAGGCGATTCGAGTCCTTTCGGGGAGCGCGCCACTGAAGCTGCGCACTGAAATCGACGTCGGTTCGCCGGTCGATGGAATCCATGACCACCTCCTGCAGGTCGAAGCTGCCGTCGGGATCGGGCACGTACCGGTCCCCTTCCCGGCGGTAGCCACCCTCGCCTTCGCCGACATAGACCGCCGTGGTCTCCCGCCGCCGGGATCCGCCTGTGTTCAAGGTGTAATCCCAGTTGAACGACCAGGGGCGGCTCGGTGGACTCCAGCGTCCTTCGGAATGAGCAGAAGTCGAAAGGCGGGAGGGAATTTCCGGCGAAGTATAGGTGGTCCAGTTCCGCTGCGCGGTGGCGTTCCAACCGCCCCAGAGGTAACCGGCGCCCTCCCAGACTGTCGAGACCGCCCGCATGTCCGACCAATGGCGGTCGCCTTCTCTGAGGAATCGGTCATCGCCCCGGTAATTGAACGCCAGACGAGCCGTCTGACGGGCGCTCCAATGTAAATTCATGCCGCCTTCAGGGGTTATGGATTTCCCGCCGGTGAGATTTTCCCCGCTGGTGCGGTTCACTTCGGAGCGAAAGTTATAGAAGGGTTCCCATATCCCGCGCTGATACGCAGTTTCGCCGGCCCACACGGTGCGAATGTCTCGCTTGTTTGAACTGTGATCCGCGACGGCTTGGTCAAACTCGGCCTTGAGGCGCAGCCCGTGATGGTCAAAAGCCGCGTCGGCGCCGGTTCGTCGTGATTCCGCCCCGTCAGTTTTAAGCCATCCTCCATCCCCAGTAAGCCGCAGGCTTGGAAGAGGCTTGATGCTTGCAGTGGTGGCAAGACTCTTAACGCCCGCTGGATCCGCTGAGCCGAGGTTCCACCGATACCGATAATCCGGCTCAACCGAACGCTGGGGCGAGAAGTAATCCGCCTGCCGGTTCTCGCCCGTAACCTCCCATCGGACGGGGCTGTCCGGGCGGGGATCCCACGCCAGCCGCCCCTGCCAGGCGAGCCCCGTGTTGTCGCCGTCATCTCGGGCTGAGAGGGTATTGCGGTCGTAATCGGAAGCCGCTGTTTCACTGCTGATGGCTAAGCTGCCCAAACGGCAGCCCAGCCGCGCGTCAATGTGGTTCAGCCGCTCCGGCAGAGGCAAGGCCTGCATCGGCGACCAGCTGCCGAAGCCTTCGCCCACCCATTCGTAATACACCGCCCGAAGCTGCCTGTCGTAACGCTGAACGTAGCCGCCGGAGGCGTCTCGCTCGAACCTGACTGTCAAGTAACCCATCGCACGACCCAGACTGTCTGGAGGCATGAAAACGAGGATGCTGTCCGCGCCCGAAACCATCCACGCATAATCACCATTCCCCACGCCCACTGAATCGACGCTGCTTACCAGCGCCCGTGAGGGGTCGTCTCCAGCGGCGGCTGCGACCACGCGCCACTCGTCCCGCCACGCCCAGGTTTGCGGCCGTTTGCCGTCCTGACCGTCCGACAGCGCGGAGACTTGCACCGACACCGACGACGGCATTCCTTCGCCGCGGGAGGGATAATCCCGGCTCAGAAAGGCTTCCCGCAGATAATCAGGCGGTGGATTGAACAGCCCCTGCCCGCCGTAAAAGAAGCGCGGATACGCGCTGTCGAGGCACTGGTACTCGACTTCTATCCGCGAATCGTCGCGCAGGATGATCCTCGGCGTAAAGGTGATTTCGCCGCGTGCGTAGTCAATGGTATAATCTGCGCTGCGTCCCCGCGCTAAAAGGGCGCCGTTGAGCCGCACGTGCTCGGAGCCGACTGCCACCGCCACCCCGGGAACGTCGGACCGGTCCGTTAATTCGTAAGGACCCTGGTCGCCGCTGCGGATGATAAGAGTCATTGCGCGGTAGGTCAGGTCGCTGCCGCCGGCGGCAAACTCGCCTGCCAGCCGACCTCGCCGCGCGCCAAGCCAGCCGCCCTTCAACCGCCGGTCCAAATCGCTGTACCGGCCGCTGCGCCAATGCGCGTCCCAGTCGCCCAGCTCCGCTGCCAGCGACGGCGTCGATACCCGCACCCGCACCCGCTCCAGCTCGCCGAGGGTGGCTGAAGCTCCCTCAGATTCCAGCGGCATCCCCCGGTCGTCCAGAAGCGCGTCGATGCGAACGTCCGGCGCCGGGTCACCGGACAGCTCCAGCCGCATCCCCGACGTTGCGCCCCCGCTCTCGTCGCCGAATCTGACGCCCCGCGACAACATCCCCGAACGACGGACGCTGCCCCAGCCTCCCAGCGGATTTATCCTCTCCACAGGACGACCGCGCTTCGAGTCTCCCCCCGCTTCAGCACCGCCGCTGTCTGGCCCGACTGCCAGGGCATAATAACGGAACGTCAGACTATCAGCCACATTTGCCGTTCTATACCGAATCCTTAGGCTGTCTGAGTCCTCCCTCGGAAAAACCACCAGCGTCCGGATTGAATTATCCCAATGGTAATCTTTGCCGGATGTCATTGTGTCGCCCAGAGAGGTCACAACCAGCGTCCCTTCTATCATCCAGGGGATGGGAATTCGTATCTCCTGCGAGTCTGGAGGCGCGATGGTTTGCTCCCCCCAACCACCGCCCAGTAGAAGCTCCGAGGGGGATGAATTGAGCATAATCAGAAGCAGAAACAGAGGCGGAGCAGCAGCCACTCAGGGCTTCTCCAGTAAAGCAGATTCAATGCGAAGAACGAGAATCGGTCGAGGTTCTTTGGGGAGGATATAAAGAAGCGAGTCACCTCTCACTGCCAAAGCCGCCGCGGGATATATGCCCCACGCGCGCAGGCTGTCAGCGGGCAACTCAGCGTGCGGCGGTCCTGACAATCGAGGCAGCACTGCCAAGCCTTCCCCCAGAACATATATATTTCTATTGGTGATTGCTATGTCCATTGTCGAAGCGATGCCGAGGTGCTGGATTCCCAACCGGCGGCCGTCGTGGTCTAAAATCACCAGCTCCTCACCGTCAAGGACATAGAAACCGCGTGAGCTATAATCGAAACGAATCCGTCGAGGCTCCTTCAGCGTCAGACTGCCGCCCGCGTTGCCCCAGCCGGTCGTCTGCGCTCGCCCGCGCTCAATCCTCCAGACATCCGCGCCGGCCCGGTCGAGTACGAACAACGCGCCGCGGTCGTCAAGACACAGCGAGACCGGCTCAAAACGCCCGCCGGTCTCCGGACGGAGCAGGTTTTTAGGCTCCATCCGCCGATCCAGCCGCAGTACTCCACCGCTCCAAGAGTCAGCAAGATATACATCCAGACCGCTGGAGAAATCTATATCACTGATGGACTTGACATCCAGCGAAGAAGCGTCGCTCGCCTTAAGCAAGCGGTCAGTAGCATTCCCCACCGCCAATTGCGGGGGATTATCCCACGCCGCCGCCACGTCCCCGCCCGGACTCACTGCCAAGCCCGCGCCTCGCGAGACCGCGACGGCTGACGCTTCCAATTTAAAAAGGGGAGTAAAACGCAGAAGGTTTCTCATCGAGGCTGGTGACTGACCGCGGAGTAAAAAAGGTGAAAAAATACCGCCTAAAATGACCAATGAGAGAAGAAGGAATCGTTTTGGCTTACAGTCTCCCCCTGCTCTTATCTTGATTCCTGAGGGGGAATTAAAGGGAAAGCTGGTGAGTGTTTTCATTATGCTTCTTGTCGCTCGCAGCGGAGGATTTCCTTAAGAGGACGAAATGACTGCCGGTTGAATCGGTTCCGACAGAATTCGGTTGTACAGATTATCCAGCCCTGCGATAAGTTCATCCCATCCCAGAAGTTGTTTTAAAACCCTCTCGATAGTGCTATCCCAGATGTCCCGCTCCTGATACAGCGTCCATAGATCCCCCACCCTTTGAATCAAAGAACGCGCATTCCAATCGAAGACGATTCTATGCCGATACTTGTCAAGGCAGTCCAGGCAACGGAGCGAGCCGCAGGCAGCGGTCGGCTGCGCCGGAAGCAAAGGCATGACGCCATAGTGCAGCGCCGGTTTTAAATCCTGCTCCAACCGTTCCAGGCCGCAGAGCATCAGATAAATATCACCCGCGGCGTAAGCCCTTCGTATCAGGTTCTCCCGCTGCCCCGAAATGACAGCGATTCGCTCAGGGCAGCCGGCACGCCACTCCTCCACCGGTGAGGGCAGTATGCCACCGTTGACCTCAGACACAATCCACTGAGTCGGCGCCAGCGACAACTTATCCTTGACGGCTTTCATCATTCCGAGTGCGCGTGAATCCTTGGCGTCAAAGGCGATCACACCCAGCGGCGCTTCGGGGATGTTCTTCAAATTCAATTCTCGCTGCAAGGCGCGCTTGTTGGCTGCTTTCCCCGCTGCAAAATCCGATTCGCAGTAATTATGCGTCAGCCAGGAATCGGTTACCGGATTCCACTCCCAACAGTCTTCACGCTCGCAGAAATAGGAGCTGCGGGCGTTGAGCCCCGCGAGAGAATCTCTCCCTTCATTCAACTCTGAGGCGGATTCGCCGTCATCGGGAAAGGGCGTCTTGAAAAGTATGTGGTCAGCCTTTTCTATCCCTGCCCGGAGAAAGGACTCCGTCCGGCGCTGGACCCAGGCGTCGTCTTCGGAAGAAGCATGCTCTCCAACCGGCGAAGGATTGGACGACAGGAGCTTCAATTGCTCGTGCCAGTTGAGTTGCAGCACCGTTCGGGAGTTTTGGAAGTGTTTCTTGTACGCGGGATGAGAGGTTGTTAAATAGGGCGTTAGGGAAGTCGGCCAGTCGTGGCAGTGGATGATTTGGGGAATCCACTGCAGATGCAGCATGAGTTGGAGCGCGGCATGGCAGAGGAAGGAAAAGCGCTGAGCGTTGTTCTCGTAGGCGACGCCGGTGCGGGGGTGAACGTACAATCCGTCGAGATAATAATAGTCCGGCTTCTCGAGGAAATAAACCTGCACTTTGGACTGCGGAATGAAGCCTGACTTGACGGAGAAGCTGTATTTTCGGCTTTGGATGGTAAACTCGACCGACCGCAGACGCGCGGCGTCCCGCAGTCCGTGCCGTCTCTCCAGCACCATGCGGTAGCGGGGCGTGATAACCCGAACGTCATGCCCCAGCCGCTTCACGCTTCGCGGGATAGCCGCTGCGATGTCCCCCTGCAGTCCGCTGCGGGAAAACGGCGATAACTCAGGAGTAAGATACAGGATTTTTAGATATTGATTCATGCTCCGTTCCCTGCCATTGGCGGTCAAGGAACTGACGCGGCGTCAGGCGAGATTCTCGAACACCTCGCAGCGGTTTCGTCCCCGCCGCTTGGCTTCGTACAAGGCAATGTCGGCTCGGTTGAGAAGTTCGGTGGGAGAAGCCACCGAATCGTTCATGGTGGCGATGCCCAGGCTGATAGTCACCTTGCCGTTAGGCTGTTTCTCCTCATTTCGGAAGGGCGTCTGCTCGATGGCTTCCCTGACTTTCTCCGCAACAATCCGGCCGTTGTCCAGACCGGTCTCTGGCAGTATCACCACAAATTCCTCTCCGCCGTATCTTGCCACCAGATCGTGCCCGCGCACCTTCATTCTGGTCAGCCTCGCTACTTGAGTCAGCACCCTGTCCCCTAAAAGATGTCCATTAGTGTCATTGTAGAATTTAAAATGATCTATGTCTATCATAATGAGTGACAAAGCGCTGTTGTAGCGGCGGGCGCGGTCGAATTCCCGATGCAGCTGCTCGGTGAGGAAGCGCCGGTTATAGACGTTGGTCAGCCCGTCCATGGTCGCCATGCGCTGCAGGTCGGTGTGGGTTTTCACGTTCCGCAGGCTGCGCGACAAGATTCTCCCGACGGTCTCCATCCATTCCTGAGCCTCTTGATCGTAATGGTTCTCATGGCAGGAGAATATTTTCAGCAGTCCGCCGGTTTGGTCGAGAGAGCGCAATGGAATCAGCAGCCCGGATTTCAGCGACATATATTTTATCAGGAGCGCATTGGCAAAATAGCTCTGAATCGTATCCTGATTGTTCAAGAGAATGGAACCGCTGCGGCTCAGAAGCTCGCCGCGCTTGTCGGAGCGCAGGATAAGGGTCAGCAGCTCCCCGCCGTAGTTGGTTTCATTTCGTTTCATCACGGTGTCGCGGGACTCATTGCCTTCGTCGTTGATGACGTTAAGCTCCAGGTAGTGAAATCCCAAACCGTCCTTCAACACGCTGGCGGTGGCGGTGAACAGCCCCTCGATATCCAACTCCCAGCCGACCGCCTCCTGAATGCGCGACAGAAAATGAACCCACCGGAGTTCCCGCTCTCGCGCGTGCCGGGAGCGGTCCAGGCTGGACGCCAGCTCGGTGACAAACTGCCCGAAGGCGGGGTTGCATATATGAATACTATTGACAACTTCCAGCCTCTTCTGCGAAGATTTGAACCACTCATCCAATAATCCGTCTCTATCAACTTCCGTCAGAAACCGCAGAGACAGATCGAACGCCTTCACCAAGTGCTCTTTAACGCACGTAAAGAGGCCGCTCCACGCCCCTTGCTCGGTGTAGGAATCGTCCTTATCGACCTTAATGGCGCACAGCATGGCGGATATCGTACTGCTGACCGTGAAGGCAATCAATTCGCGGAAGAGAGGATGACCGGTCTTGATTCTTGCGAGGGATTTAAATTGCAGCGGCTTGCCGTCGTCCGGTTTAATCTGGCACAGATAAATAAGCTCGGGTTCCAACAGCTCGTTAAAATGCGGCAGGTTCTGGAGTTCTATCACCATCTCCCGCGGCAGGTGCAGAAGGAACTCGGCTTCAACGTCTGATTCCAGAAAACAGCCAACCAGCGCCTCGACCATCCGGCTAAGACTTATCGAGTGAAACTGGCGGAAAGCCAGGTTATTCGGCAGGTCTCCGACAATCAGCCGGGTCAGGGACCGCTGGCTGGGTATAAGTAAGGTTTCTGTCACAAGAATAGCGAACCTCATCCACCATAATCGGGCGAGTCCTTCACAAGCATCCCTTTCCTGGCAACCAGCTCACCCCGCTTGAATACTGCCTGCGGAATCATGTCTCCGAGGCTGTAAGGCAGGAAGTCAATATCTTCAGCGTCCCACAGGCAGATATCGGCGTCGTTGCCGATATCGAGCCCGCCGGCGGAGGGGCGCCCCAGCGCCAGGGCAGCCCCTGCCGTGGCGGCCCATAACGCCTCCGTCGGCGTCAATCCCATTCGGACGCAAGCCAGCGTCATCATCAGCGGCAGGGAGCGCGTCGGCGAGGTGCCCGGATTGAAATCGGTCGAAACCGCCACTCGGCAGCCGGCGTCGATGAAATCGCGACCGGAGGCATAC
>CAZCEM010000080.1:7289-8114 GCA_964497555.1 uncultured bacterium | reverse complement strand
CCCCCAAAACCCCCTTAAATAACTCCGCTATCACCCGCGAGCCTTTCTCAGCCCGCGCCAGCAAGGTCTCAATCGCCAGCGGCTCCAGGCACTCCGGGAAGCACTCGTCCGAAATCAGGCTTAGTCCCAAGACCTCCATCCCGCCATGCACCGCCGCGATGACCTCCGGGACGCTGGACATCCCCACCAGATCCGCGCCCAACGCCCGAATCATGCGATACTCGGCGCGGGTCTCGAAGCAGGGACCCGTCAACGCCAGATACACCGCCCGCTGAAGCGGGATGTCCATCCGCCGGGCCACCCGCTCGGACAGCTCAATCAGCCGCTTGCTGTACGGCTCCATCATGTCCACAAACCTGCAGCCCAGCCGCTCGTCGTTGGGACCCGTCAGCGGATTCGCGCCTATCATGTTGATGTGATCCACTATCACCGCCACGTCCCCCGCTGAGAACTGCGGATTCAAGCACCCGGCGAGGTTCGACAACAGCAGCGTTTTGGCACCCAACGCCCGCATAACCCGCACCGGGAAGGTGATTTCGGTCATGGTGTAGCCTTCGTAGTAGTGATAGCGCCCGTCCATCGCCACCACCGACCGTCCGCCCACCTTCCCAAACAACAGCCGCCCCTTGTGAAAGTCCAGGGTCGTCTTTACGAATCCGGGCAGTTCCTCATAAGGTATAGCGCGTTCGATATCCATCTCTAAAGCGACATCCCCCAGCCCGCTGCCGAAGATAAGCGCCGCTTCCGGCGTCCCGTCATATCCCATCCGACGGATGTTCTCCACCGCGATTACAATTTGGCTGTAAAGGTCAGCATTCGGATGCT
>CAZCEM010000080.1:5066-7279 GCA_964497555.1 uncultured bacterium | reverse complement strand
CTTCAGCCCCAGGCAGCTCGTCCTTTGGTGATTATTAAACATTCTAGTCCACACCGGCGGGCGCGGATTTGATACAAGCCGCATCTGTCGCTGAAGGGTGGCTGCTTACTTCGCCCGGCTGCCTACGGGAACGATTGTCCTCCGTCTCAAAGCCCTCTAGCATTTGAAGTATCTCCAGCTCCGACGACAACAGTATCCGCAGCTTGCGGACGAAGCGGTCCCGCTTGGCGCCAAGGGCTTCGATCTCACGCTCTATATCGGCAGCTTGTTTGCGAGCCTCGCGCAGGATGTTCTCGGCCTGAAGCTGGGCTTCCCGCACTACCAGATCGGCTTCCTTGCGCGATGCTTCCTGCACCTTCTGCAGGTTGTCCTGCGCCTGCAGCAGGGCGTCCTTGAGGTTATGCTCAACCCGCTGAAAGGCGGAGTTTTCGGCGCGCAGACGTTCGAGTTCAGAGGCCTGTGACCGGTTCTGCTCCATCAGCCGTTCCAGGTCCCCGGCTATGGAGTCTAAAAAGCCGCGCACCTCCTCCAGGTCGCAGCCGCGGAAGGCTTTGCCGAACTCGTGTTTCTTTATTTCAATGGGACTGAGCACTCGTTTTACCTGAAAAGGATTAAACACCAGGAACACAAGGGCACAAAAGCTAAAATGGATTCCAGCTTTTAAGTCTGTCAAACAACGCTAAAACGGATCATCGCTGTCGCTCCCGCGAAAGCGGGAGCCCAGATTGAAAGTTTGAGTGTCGTCAGACTTAAGTCTGACGACACTTCTGGGCTCCGGTTTTCGCCAGAGCGACGTGACTTGAGATCGGAACGCCATTATTAGACAGACTCTTCCGCTGGAATTGTCATGGTGGCTACCCCATCATGGAAGATGAAAATAGCCGCAGCCGCAGGATGAGGACATCCTGCGACACAGTGGTGGTCGGGCTCTGAGGCCCGACCTACGCGTCCCAGGGGCATTTTCCGGAAAATGATGCGCCTGCGGCGCATTCTTCATTCTGCATTCTTCATTCTGCATTCTGCATTCTCTTCCCAAACAGCGCCGTGCCCACTCGAATCTGGGTTGAGCCGGCTGCGATTGCCAGCGGATAATCGTCGCTCATCCCCATCGACAGCTTCCCGCCGAACCGAAGGCTCGGAACCGTCTGAGAAATTTGATCGCGCAATTCCCTCAAGGCTTCAAATGACGCCGTGATCCTTGCCTGGTCGTCCGTCAAAGGACCAATCCCCATCAAGCCTTCCACCTTCAGGCCCGGCATCTCGCTAATCTCCCCGATGGTCTCGAAGAATCCGGTCTCATCCGGCTGAGGGAAAGGAAAGCCGGACTTACTGTCTTCGCCGGAAATGTTCACCTCAAGAAAAATCCGCACCACCTTACCCCGTTCTACGGCATGACGGGCTATCAGCTTCGCCAGCCGCAGGCTGTCCACCGATTCGATGACGTCGAACAATTCCACTGACTTGGCGGCTTTATTGCTCTGCAGTGTGCCGATTAAATGCCAGCAAAGTACTCCTGGTTCCACGCCAAGGTCGGACAAATAGGCGTCAATAATTGGCTTTTTACCCACCGTTTCCTGAATTCTCGATTCGCCGATATGCGTCAGCCCTGCTTGATAGGCGGCGGCTGTCATCTCCGGCGGATGCAGTTTGGTGACGCCGACGACGGTTATCTCATCGATGTTTCGTCCTGCTGAACGCGCAGCATCTGCGATTTCAGTCTGAAGGCTGTTCAGTCTATGTTTAACCTGCGTGGCAGCTGAATCTATGAGAGCTGAATCCATTTATCGCAGTTATCTTCTTATTCTTTTCAGCATAACCTAAAAATATAGGAAGAGAAAATCGTTATTGCAAGCTGAGGATTGGAAAATTGAGGAAAATTCGTTATCCTGTGAAAACGAACAGCAGATTCACGGATTTAACTAATTACAGGGAGAAGGACGAATTGATACCATCAGATCTCCGCTTTCATCAATATCCCTTTGAGAATCTGCGAAATCTGCGAAATCTGCTGTAAATTAGAAAGAGGATTTCCCCCATGTCCCCACCCTGGCCCCCTCAAACGCCCTATCTTACCGTCGATGCAGTTATCCGCACTCCCGGCGGCATCGTACTCATACGGCGCAGGAATCCGCCGCCGGGCTGGGCGCTGCCAGGCGGATTCGTCAACGTTGGCGAAACCGTCGAAGCCGCTGCCGCCCGCGAAGCCTTCGAGG
>CAZCEM010000080.1:0-5056 GCA_964497555.1 uncultured bacterium | reverse complement strand
TAAAAAACCTCTGGCTGCTCGGAGTCTATTCCGATCCGACCCGGGATCCCCGCTTTCACACCGTCTCAGTGGTGTATGGCGCAACCGCCGACCAGGCGCCCGTCAGCGGCGATGATGCCTTAGACGCGGTCGTCTTCCCCGAAGACAAGCTCCCTCAGCCCCTAGCATTCGACCACCGCCGGATAATCGAGGATTTCTTGCGAAGAGAAAAGGAGCGCAGCGTCTGAATGTTCGTTATTCCCTTGCTTGAAGTCAATAAACATTTTAACTTTTTAGGACTAAAATTATCGGAGTTGACTGCGGAACCCCGCAGGCGACCAGCGGTACGCAGATTATAACGGTTCACACTTGCGAGAAGGATTCTTGGACGAACTAATTTACCTCGACAACGCCGCCACCACCTGGCCCAAACCGGCCAGCGTCCACGACTTCATGTCCGGATTTTACCGCGAATTCGGCGTCAATCCGGGACGCTCCGGCTACGATAAAGCCATGCAGGCGGAGGAAGTCGTCCGTCGATGTCGAACCAAGCTGATCAACTTCTTCGGCGGCGGCATCCCTGACCACTGCGCCTTTGCCTACAACGCCACCGACGCCTTGAACCAGATTCTGCAAGGCGTCCTTTGGGACGGCGGTCACGCCGTCTCCACCACCATCGAGCACAACAGCGTCCTGCGCCCCCTCTACCACCTCGAACACGAACGCGGCAATTCTGTAACATATGTCCCCTTTGATTCAAAGGGCTTCATTGACCCTGATGACATTAGTAAAGCCCTTCGCCCCGACACGAAACTGGTCGTCGTCAACCACGGATCCAACGTCATCGGAACCTGTCAGCCCCTCGCCGAGATCGGAAAAATCTGCCGGGAGCGCGGGGTGTTCTTCGCAGTGGACGCCTCGCAAACCGCCGGCGTGGTGCCCATCAACATCAAGGAGATGTGCATCGACGCCGTATGTTTCACGGGGCATAAATCCCTTTTCGGTTCCACCGGCATCGGCGGTGTCTGCACCGATGACCACGTTAAGGTAAAATCCACGCGCTGGGGAGGCACCGGCGTCCGGTCAGCCCAGCGCACCCACCTCGAAGAGTACCCTTACTGCCTCGAAGCCGGCACGCTGAATACGATGGGCATAGCCGCATTGTTGGCCGGTCAGGAGTTCATCGAATCGAAGGGCGGACCTGAAGCTATCCACGCTCAGGAGATGAAACTCATCAGCCGCCTATGGGAAGGTATTAAAGATATGGACGGCGTCATCGTCTATATGGCGGAAAACCTCAACCACCACATCCCGGTGCTTTCGATGAACGTCAAGGGCATGGAGGCCATGAACACCGGCACCATCCTCGACTGCGACTTCAATATCGCCACCCGCACCGGGCTGCACTGCGCCCCGCTGGTGCATCAGCAGATGGGCACGCTGCCCATCGGTGGGACGGTGCGGTTCTCGGTAGGGCCGTTCAACACCGAAGCCCATATTGACCGCGCCATTGAGGGATTGAAGGAAATAGTCTCCATGGCGCGGAAGATTTACAATCCTAGGAAACAGGGGTACCAGTAAGGTTTTCGTTATTATCGCGTAGGTCGGGCTTCATGGCAATGCAATAAGTACTTTAACGTTCCGTAGTGGTCGTCTTTGCGAATCAGCCCAAGGCTGATGAAGCAATCTCACTAAAGTTTGCTTCGCTTCACTCGCAAAGACGTTCCTTCGGAACATAAGCAGTTCCCAGCAGCCAGATGTTAAGTTATTTAGTACATGACCATCCAACCCGATAAGGGCGGGCTTAAAGAGTTTGTCCGCAGTTTTGCAGATTTGAGGCAGAACCTACCGAAGTGCATCATTCCTGCGAAAGCAGGAATCCATACGATGAATTGTATGTATTTGTGAATATAGAATATACACATTGCGGACTGGATGCCAGCTTTCGCTGGCATGATGCCTCTTTGGCGCATTACCAAATTATCGGACAGACTCTGAAAGTCCACCCTTCAAGGCTTGGCTGCCTTCATGTTTGCTGCGCTGCCTGCGGCATGACGGTTCCCTTGAATCTCCGCCTCCTGGCGGTTAAAATCCTATCCAAACCGGTTCAACCAATTCAACGGGGTCGCCCGATGAAGACGACGTTCCTTCACGCATTGCTCTCCGGTTTTCTGACGCTTGCCCTGCTCACATTGATCTTCCCAACTGACACCAGCTTCGCCCAGACCACCCCGCCGCCGGAGTATATACGAAACTTAGTCCTCGGCTCCGGCGACGAAGGCTTAGCCGCCGCGGCGCCGCTCACGCAGTATCCCTGGACCGATGTTACTAGGGCGATACAAACCTTCAACGACTATCCTGAGCCTAAAATCCGCAGTGGTTTCATCCCTCACTCCTGGCAGGCTTCGGATTCCCTCAACGCGCCGTATTATGTCTTCATTCCTCTCTTTTACGAACCGATGCAGCCCACTCCGGCGGTGTTCTGGCTGCATGGCGGAGTCGCGCGGCCGGAATTCATCACCCGCGACACCTCAAACCACGCTTCGCCCGACGACTTTCTCGATCTGAACGTTATCCAGATGTGCCGCGACCACAACTGGCTCGGCGTGGTGCCAATGGCGCGAATAGACTGCCTGTGGTGGAACCGGACCGGCATGGAATTCCTGCGTGTCATCCTCCGCGACCTCAAACGTCATTACAACATCGACGACGACCGGGTGGTTATCTCAGGCTTTTCCGACGGCGGCTCAGGCGCTTATCATCTGGCGTTTCTGATGCCCACCGACTACAGCTTGTTCTTCCCCTATTCCGGGCACATCGGCGTCGGTTCGTATGTTGGCGGGATGCAGGTCTATCCCTTCAACCTGACTCGCCGCCCGCTGTTTCCGGTCAACGGCGGCAATGACCGGTTGTATCCCGCGCCCAAATTCCTCAGCGTCATGGCGGACATTATATCCCAGACCGGCGCCGACCTGACCTTCACGGTCTATGACACCGCCGGTCACAACCATGGATACCTATCTCGTGAGATGAACCGCATGGCTGAGCGAATTGCCAACCATGCCCGCCATCCGTTGAGCAGCCATATCTATTGGGAGTGCGACGACCTAACTTTCGGGCGCGCCGACTGGGTGGAGATAACCGCCCTCGACACCGCCGCCCCCGCAGCCGAATGGCACCGCCAGTTCAATTCCCAACTGCTCGACGACGGCATTACCATCGGCTTCATGGCTGACCGTGCTTGGGAGGGTGAAGGCGTTCGGGTCGCGTCCCTGTCCGGCAGTGAGGATACCCCCGCACGTAAAGCCGGTCTGTTGGAAGGCGACGTCCTCATCAGCTTCGACGACATAACAATAAAGGACTACGTAGGTTTGGAAGCTGCCAAAGCCACCAAGAAACGCGGCGACGCCTTCACTATGACGGTTTTGCGTGGTGAAGAAACCGTAACTTTAAAGAGCCAGTTCCCGCCGGTAGGTCATTATGACGTGTTCAATTATCCTCGTCCCTCAGCGGCGGTGGAGGTCATCCGCGCTGGAAACCTCTTTGACGTCCGGGCGTCCAGAGTAACCGCTCTATCGCTGTACATTCACCCCGACATGGTACGATTAGACCAGCCGGTGGTGGTGGCGGTTGACGGAAAGGAAGTCTTTAACGGTTTGCTCGAGCCGGACGCCGAATTCATGTTGAAAGAGTTCCTCAAGGACCGCGACCGCAAGCTGCTGTGGGCGGGAAGGATAGACGTTCGGATTTAGTTTGAAAGTTTGAAAGTTTGAAAGTTAAAAAGTTTAAAAGCTTGAAAGAACGAACCTTCTAACTTTCGAGCATTTGTTCATTCGAGCCTTCCAACTTTCGAACTTTTGAACTTTCGAACTTTTAAACTTTCAAACTTTAAAGAAAAATCAGGACCATGACGAAACGAGTTTTGCTCCTGCTGGCGATGGGGCTGCTGCTCGCGCTCGCCGCGCGGGAAATCCTCGCCGAGATGGAACCGCCGCCGGAAAAACCGCTCAAAGGCCCCATCCGCACCGATTTAGCCGCGCCCAACACCGCCAACCGCGTGCACCGCGTCGGCAATATGTGGATGAACATCACTAACTGGGGCTTCTTTGGCAACTACTCCATCTGGGGCGGCTTGGGCATGGATGACCCGGAATACCCCGGCACCTGGGCGCCCCAATGCGAATATCCCGCCAATTCAGACATCCAATATCTGTTCCAGGGCGCGCTGTGGCTGGGCGCCATGGTGCAAAAGGAAGGCTACGAATTCCCTCGCGTCTCCACCGGCACCGACGGCTGGGTGCGCCCGCGCATCAACGAGTTCTATCCCGGCGAAGGCGATAGGGGCGGCATCGAGGAGCGCTCCACCCGCCCCAACGCCTGGAACCGGCTGGGCGAATACGTCACCAGTTTGCTGGCAATATCGGAGCAGGACTTCGTACTCACCTACACCGACACCTTGAAGGAGAATTTCTACGTCGCCGAAGATCCTATCGATGGAACTCATTTTCCGCTGGGCATTAAAATCAAGCAGAAATCCTACGCCTGGAGCTACAATTATGCTCAGAATTTCATTATAATCGACTGGGAAATCGAAAACATAGCCGGCAACTATTTGAAAAACCTCTATGTTGGGCTTTACATCGACGCTGACGTTGGCTGGGAAGGCGAATCGACGCCCTGGTATTCCGACGACATCTGCGGTTTTCAGAAATACTTCTATTACGAGCGCCCCGACGGTGAACCGGATTCCTCTCTCATCAACACCGCTTGGATAGCTGACAACGACGGGCGTCCGGTGGGGATTGAAACGGGCAACGAATTCACCTGCCCCAGCGTCACCGGCGTGCGGGTGGTGCGGGCGCCCAATCCTAAACTGCAGACTTCGTTCAATTGGTGGATATCCAATGAGGATGCGGAACTGGATTTCGGCCCCGCCTGGAAGGACGACAATTCCCCAGGCGGCTGGACAGACGTCTATGGCACCCCCATGGGCGACGTTAAAAAATACTTCATCTTGTCCAACCGGGAATACGACTACGACCAGGTCTATACCCGCGACGCCGACTATCTGAGCCTG
>CAZCEM010000079.1:6530-8136 GCA_964497555.1 uncultured bacterium | reverse complement strand
ATGCGTCTTCGACGCATTTTTTCAATGTTCAAAAGAAAATGCACCCCTTAATACAGACCTCACAGCTTGCGTAAATCAGTTGATTGTTATATATTCCCATTTACTCTTTGGAAACTTGTCCTGAAGCCGGCCATCTTAAACAATACATTCAGGAGGATTCATTGAACATAGCGGTGCTTGTTAAATTGGTTCCGGATTCCCAAGCCGTCATAAAAATCGGCGACAACCGGAAGACAATTGCCACGGCGGATTTAGCATTTGTAATGAATCCGTATGACGAATACGCCGTTGAGGAAGCCTTGAAAACCAAAGAAAAAATGGGTGGAACAGTAACCGTCTTCTCTTTGGGCGACAAGGATGCTGAAAAAGTCCTGCGCACCGCCTTGGCGATGGGCGCTGATGAAGCAGTCCATATTGAAGGGCCCGGAGAACTGGATATGCTGGGCGTCGCCAAAGCACTGGCTTCAGCCCTCAAACCCCACGGCTTTGATCTTATCTTTGCGGGGAAGGCCTCCATTGATGATGAGTGCAGCGCGGTAGGACCCATGGTGGCGGAGTTGCTGGAGATCCCCCATGTAAGCGCCGCCGATAAAGTGACTGTGGAAGCCGGCAAACTCACCGCTGAAAGATCCATCGAAGGCGGCGTGGAGGTATTTGAAGCCTCGCTGCCCGCCCTCGTTACCGCTGAGAAAGGCCTCAACGAACCCCGCTACGCTTCCCTTAAAGGCATTATGATGTCGAAGAAGAAGAACATTACCGCGGTGCCTGCGGAGAAAACCGAGGCATTGGTGGAAGTGCTCGATTTAAATTATCCGCCTTCCCGACCCGCGGGCAGAATTATCGGTAAAGGCGTCGAGGCGGTGCCGGAACTCATCCGCCTTTTAAAGCAGGAAGCGAAGGTTCTCTAATTATCCGCCTCTCAACAAGACAAGGATTACTTTTATGGATATACTGGTTTATGTTGAATCCCGCGACGGCAAGGTTCGCTCCGCCGGATTGGAAGCCGTTGCCGTTGGACGAAGGCTGGCGGATCTATCGGGCGGCAAACTAACCGCGTTGAACATCGGCCCCAAGAAGGCTGAAGCTTCAGTCGCGCCCTGCGGACCGGATAAAATCCTGACCGTTGACCAGCCTGATTTGACCGGCTATACTCCCGAAGGTTATCGCGAGGTCGTACTCAAAGCCGCCAAAACCGTCAGCGCCAAGCTGATTATAATGGCAGGCACGGCTCTGGGACGCGATCTGGCGCCTACCGTGGCGGCTCGTCTGGACGCCGCCTTGATGCCGGACTGCATCGCGGTGGATTACATCGAGGGTCGTTTGATAGTCAAGCGGCCGGTGTATGCGGGACGCTGCATTATGACGCTGACGGCTCGATGTTTTCCTGTGGTGTTGAGCCTTCGTCCGAAGGCTTTCGCAGCGCAAACCCGCGACGGCAAGGTGGAAGCTGTCAATCTAACGGTTGATTTGGGTGGGAAGGTCCGCGCTCGACTGGTTGAAACCCGGATGGAATCCGCCGGACGCCCGGACGTGGCGGAAGCGGACGTCATCGTAGCCGGAGGGCGGGGAATGAAGGACGCGGCAAATTTCGCGCTGATTGAAGCCC
>CAZCEM010000079.1:0-6520 GCA_964497555.1 uncultured bacterium | reverse complement strand
GCCTCATTCCGAGCAGGTCGGTCAGACCGGCAAGGTCGTCAGCCCCACGCTGTACGTCGCCGCGGGCATCAGCGGTGCGATTCAGCATCTGGCAGGGATGCGCACCTCCAAAGTAATCGTGGCAATCAACAGGGATCCGGAAGCGCCGATTTTTAAGACCGCTGATTACGGCATAGTGGGAGATGCGATGGAGGTTCTGCCGGCGTTAGCCAACGCCGTCAAAGACCTGAATCGCTGAGTTGAACGCCTTCTGCCGCCCATCGCGCCGAAGGCGGACGCGCGGGATCTCGCTGACGTTGCTGCTGACGCTGCTTCTGACCGCCACACCGGCGTGTGTCTCACAGGCGCAGGAAGAGCCGCCGTCGGGCAGCAAGTGCACCGTAGCGATTGACCGGGCGTCCAGTTTCTACGTGGAAGGCAACATCAGCGAAGCTGAGCGCCTGGCGCTGAAACTGCTGACGGAAAACGGAAGACTGGAGGTTGGCGACAAGTTCCGGCTCAACCGGCTGCTGGCATTCTGCGCCATCGCCAACGACGACGAGGAAGCCGGCAAGCGCTATTTCATGGAGGCGTTGAAATACAATCCGGCGATGACGCCCGACCCCATCACTTGGTCGCCGAAGATCCGCCGGGTGTACGAGGAGGCGCGCAGCAATTATCAGAAGCTGCAGAGCGAAAGTCGGATGAAGCGTTATGCGGCGGAGGCGGAACTCTGCCGGCGCGCCTCTTTGAAATCGCTGTATCTTCCAGGCGCCGGTCAGTATGCCAAGGGATATAAGCTGCGGGGAACTGTGCTTGGAGTGTTGTTTGCGGGAGCGGTTGGAGCCTCGCTATACACTCAATTGAAGCTGCCCGATGCAGAGTTACGCTATCACGACGCTTCGACGCGGGAGGACGCCGACGCCCGGTGGCGCGATTACCGCGACGCGCAATACCGCGCTAATATCGTCGCCGCGTTTGCCTTTTCGATTTACTGCTATTCATTCTTCGACGCGCTGTGGTCCCCCCCGGTTGAACGGGAAGGCAAATAAACAATCGGAACTTTAAAAACCAAGTACATACCGCTGACGTCACTGTAATCAATTCAGCAGTGGTTGTTGGAAAAGTTAAAAAGAGGAGTCATCTTATGAAACGTTGGCATTTACACTTCACGATTCTGGCACTCTGTGTCTGCTTGACCGGAGCAGCAATCGCGCAGATTACCATCCGCGAGCCAGACCTGAACGGCCGTCCAGGCCTCACCAAATCGCTGGCGAGTTCGGCGGGCGCCGTTGATGTTGATCTGGGTCAAGCGGGTCCCCATCAGACTTGGGACTTTTCAGCGATGGAAACCGCGTTTGCGTTCCTGGAATGCTATCTGGAACCAGGTGGCTGCCCCGGAGCAGGCTCGTTTCCAAACGCCACCGTTTGTACCAACCGCAACATCAATGATGGCGTAAGATTCTGGTACACCTTCATCAAGGTGGACGACCAGGGCGCCACCACGCTGGGCATGGCTATTGACGTGCCCTCCCTGGACACCACCTTCATCTGCAACATCGAATCCAACCGCCCCCACATCGGCTTTCCCTTAAACTACGGCGACGAATGGGACCTGTATCTTAATTTGAGTTCCTTTGCCGGCGAAGTAAAAGACACCATCCACTACGAGGTGGACGGGTGGGGAACAATAATCGATGCCGCGGGCAACTTCGAATGCCTGCGCATCCACATCTTTACGACGGAATACGATTTCACAGAAGATCCCGTCGATACTACTTTCAGCCATGACTACCTGTGGCTGGCTGAAGGATTCGGGGAAATTGTGAAGATTGAGTCGGAGGATAACGAAGAGAATCCCAACTTCACCTTCGGCAAATTCCAGCGGACCACCGGCGTAGAAGTGGGTGTACAACGCGAACCAGCGCGGACGCTGCCGGTGGCGGCGGCGCTTCAGCCCGCCTATCCCAATCCTTTCAATCCCTCGACCGAACTGATTTTCACCGTTTCGCAGTCGGATTTAGTCAATCTGGGAGTTTATGACGTGAACGGCCGGCTGGTTACGATGCTGGTGAACGGCACCTTTACGCCGGGGGCTTACCGCGTGTCCTTCGATGCGGCTCACCTGAGCCAGGGACTGTACTACGCGAGGCTCAATGCCGGACAGACGCGACAGGTTCAAAAGTTGCTGCTGATTAAGTGAGTTAGCAGGTTGGCAAGTTGTGGCGCAGGATGTCCTCACCTTGCGCCACAATTTTTTGCATCTTGTTGTTTTGGGGTGTATTATTAAGGGGTGCATTTAAATCTGAACATATTGCTTAACGGCACGGGCGCATCATGCCAGCGAAAGCTGGCATCCATTAGCTTCATTCTGGATTCCCGCGTTCGCGGGAATTGTCATAGCGGCTTCCCCACCACGGAACATGAAAATACCCCCCTTTGTTTATCCCCCCTGCAAGCAGGGGGGAAATATCGGGCGAGACGCCCGACCTACGCGGTAAGAGGGAGCTATTTTCTGGTAAATGCTAGTGGAGAGGTTCGTTGCAGGTCGATTATTGAATTAACGGACAGGTTCTGAAAGTCCGCCCTCCAATACAAAGAAAGGTTGCATCGGCTGCCTTCGGCAGGCTCGCAAAGACGCTCGCGCAGGTCAAGCGTCCCCTGACAAGAGCGGACTGAAAGTCCGCCTCCAATTTCTCAGCCGCAAAAACAAGCGCGCAGGCCTTGGAAGACCCGCGCGCAAAGACAGTCCAACATAGAAAGATGGGAAGCCCGGCCGGGGCTTGCGAATGCCTCCAGTCGCGCCTCTTTTAACGGAGACTCACTCAATTGGCAGTCGAAGAACACTCTTCAGCGACTTTCCCGGACGGAAGTGAGTTTTGAGCCGAGGCGGAATGAAGATGACCTGATCCGGTTTCTTAGGATTTCGCGCTTTCGGCTTGGCAGCGGTTTTCTTAATCTCGAAGACGCCGAAATTCCGGATTTCGATGCGGCATTCCGGTTCGCCTTCAATCATCAGTTCGCGCAGGCTGGCGAAAACCCCGTTCACAATTCTGGCAGTGATCTTGTGATCCAGGCCGGTTTTGCCCGCGGTGCGCTCGACAATATCTTTCTTGATGAAAGTAACCATCGCATGTCCCTGTTTATTATGGAGATAACCTCTTTTCTCGTCAAAATAAGCCCTTAGTGTTGCAAGGGAAGGGTCGGCGTGAAAAACAAATCGACGCGGTTCACTTCCGAAACTCTTGGACGGGAAATATACTAATATATTTACCGAAAGTAAAGAGAATTTTGAAGTTAATGAGCGGACGAAGTCATCTCCGAGTATTCTTACGACTCTGACCGCTCTTGTCCTTCCTTGAAACATCCTGGGGCTGGTTTTCCTAACATTCGGATTTTGAAGAACTTCCTCTTGTTAGAGAACAGCCCTATCTCAAGCAGCATGGGGCTGGTCCGGTTTGACGCGCATAATCACCACTCTCTAACCACCCTCAAATCCATCCCCTTCCCGCTTAAGGCGTTCCTTTCCTTGAAACATCGCTATTCAATTATTATATTGAAGTTCTACCGCAAGCCTTACGACAGGCATTTTGCCCGTCGTAAGAGGATTAAAATCGCTGGCGACAGGCAGAGTGCCTGCCGCGCTGCCTGCCACAAGGTACCACAGGATTCACCATGCTTGAAATTCGTTTCCACAGCCGGGGGGGACAGGGCGGGGTAGTCGCCGGCAAGTTGTTGTCGGTCGCGTTGTTTAAAGAGGGTCGGCACGTTCAGGCTTTTCCGACTTTCGGCGTTGAGCGCCGCGCCGCGCCGGTGCAGGCATTTGTCCGCTTCGACGACCAGCCCATCCGCATCCGCACCCAAATCTACAACCCCGACCACATCGTCATCCTCGACCAGAGCCTCATCCAGATGATGGACGTGACCCAGGGCTTGAAGCCGGGCGGATACATCATCATCAACACCGAAAGTAAACCGGAAGACTTCCATTTCAGCGACAACTTCAAGGTCGTCACTGTCGATGCCACGAAGATAGCGGTTCGCAACGGGCTGGGCTCGGTCACGCAGCCGATTGTGAACACGGCGATATTAGGCGCGGTTGCAAAGGTGCTGAAGATAGTGAGCATCGACTCCATAGCGGCGGCGATAGAAGAGGACGTTCCGGGCAAAGCGACGGCTAACATCCAGGCGGCGCGGGAGGCGTTTGAGGAGGCGGAAGGGTGAGGGGGAATGAGAGCAGCACATTATGAACCTCGACGAGTTTAAAACCGCCTTTCGATCACTCAGATACGAAGGATGGATCCGCAGTCTCCGAAGAGGACCGACCGGCGTTGGTCACACTTTAGAGCAAAGATTGGGTCTTTCGGAGAATAATATCGGTCATCCTGATTTAGGTGAGATTGAACTTAAAGACCATCGACTTAAAACATCTTCTCTGGTAACCCTTTTTACATTTAATCGAAAAGCTTGGAAGATGAAACCTCTGGAGGCGATAAAAGAATTCGGGACTTACGACGAGAACAACCGGTTGGGTATGTATTTCACCTTATCGAGAACACCCAATGGACAAGGCTTGTTCTGTCATCTTGATTCTCAGGCGATTTCTGCGAGGCATGTAAATGGACGTGTCGTGGCAGAATGGCCGCTGGAGGAGGTCATGAAGAGGTTTCTAAAGAAAATGCCGGCTCTAATATCTGTATCAGCAGCCTTTGAGATGAGAGGCAATGTTGAGTGGTTTAAATATGAACGCGCTCAATTTCTGCGAGGCACGTCCGTTAAAATTCTTCGTCAGCAGTTGGAAGAAGGTAAGGTCCTTTTAGACCTTCGACTTCATGATGCCGGCACTCACGCTCGCAATCATGGAACAGGATTTAGAGCCTATGAGAACAATCTGCCTTTTTTATTCTCATCGGTGGAGGAGCTTGAATGATGGCACGATCTTTGAAGCTCCCTTTTTATGAGGCATCGACTGATGAAATTGATCTTGAGGAATGGACTTTCAATGGCGCCTCGACCCGTGAGTCAACCCATTGCTACCACGATTATCCAGCTCGGATGATCCCACAGATCGCCGCTAAACTGCTTGATACCTTTGGGTTGAATGCACGCTCTCTTTTTGACCCTTATTGCGGCACCGGTACTTCATTAGTAGAAGGACTAATCCGCGGTCTGAACGTCGCGGGAACCGATATTAATCCTTTAGCGAGGCTTATCGCATCAGCCAAAACTACTCTGCTTGATATTAAGAGACTGAGGGAAGAAATTCTAACGTTTGAGAATAGTTACTCAAAATACGATAGTGAAAGTAGTGTGATCGATCTGAAAGTCTCCATAAATATCAATCTGGACTTCTGGTTTAAACCGGAAGCCGCCGCCAAATTAACATTTATCAAGGAATACATCTCAAACATTGCCGATGAAAACTGCCGACGCTTCTTCCAAGTTGCTTTTAGTGAGACCGCTCGGGAAAGTTCCAATACCCGAATCAGTGAATTCAAACTGCTCCGAAAGCGCGGCGTAGAACTTGAGCAGTTTCAACCGAATGTGTTTGGAATTATGTCACTTAAATTGAAAAGAAACTTGGATGGCTTAAAACGTTTTTCAGAATTGATCCCTGAAGACCGAGCAAAACCTATCGCAAAAATCTATGACTTTAATACGGTCGAAGGAATCCCGAAAGAGCAAATCTCTCCGGAAAGCATCGACATCGTGATTACTTCGCCACCCTACGGCGATTCCGGCACCACCGTGGCTTATGGTCAGTATTCCCGGCTATCTGCCGCCTGGTTGGATTTGCCGGATCCAGCTTCAATAGACCGCAAACTAATGGGGGGAAAAAGAGCGGTGACAATTCAGGTTTTGCCATGTAGGCAACTGATGCAAGCATTAGAAGCAATCTCGGGCGCCTCAGAAAAACGAGCGTTGGAAGTCGCCGCATTTTACAACGATTTGTTTAAGTCGATTGAAAATATTTCCAAGGTGGTCAAGACCGGCGGTTTTGTCTGTTACGTCGTAGGCAATCGAAAGGTGCGTGGCGTGGTTCTTCCAACGGATTTGGCGATCCGTGAGTTCTTTTCTCATTTGGGCTTCACTTATATCAATACCTTCTGCCTACAGATTCCCAATAAACGAATTCCTCTACGAAACAGCCCTACCAACGAATCGGGCGTAACCGATGACACCATGACCAAAGAATCTATCGTCGTACTTATGAAGCCTCATTTTGTCTCTTAAACTTGTTTTTTCTTACATCACACGTTACTCCTTCTTTGTACATTCAGGCGTTTGCTCATGGCTCAAAAACCTATAGTCTTTAACACCTGGCGCGACCTGCCACTGATGACGGCCTCGCTGGGCGATATGTCGATTAATAAAACCGGCACCTGGCGCAACGTCGAACCGCACCACGTCGAACAGGCGCCGCCCTGCTCGCTGCGCTGCCCCGCGGGCAATGACGTCGTCGGATTCGTCACCCTTGCCGCGGAAGGTCTGCTGGAGGAAGCCTGGCGGGTTCTGGCGCGAACCACCCCCTTCCCGGGCG
>CAZCEM010000078.1:0-8163 GCA_964497555.1 uncultured bacterium | reverse complement strand
AAACCATGCTCGCCGGCGCTGCAGGTGTGGACGGCGCCATTTTAGTCATTGCAGCCGACGACGGCGTCATGCCCCAAACCCGCGAGCACCTTGAAATCCTGCAGCTCATGGGCATCCAGACCGGCGTCATCGCCCTAACCAAAATCGACATCGTCGATTCGGACTGGATTGAACTCATCAAACAGGAAATCCGAGAGCTGGTCAAGGGTAGCTTTCTGGAAACCGCGCCTATCCTCCCCCTTTCCAATCGCACCCGCGCGGGGATGCCGGAGTTTCGCGCTGCCCTGGACGAGATGATAGCCGCGGCGCCTGGTCGCCGGGACCGAGGACTCTTCCGTCTGTGGATTGACCGCGCTTTCATTATAAAAGGCTCTGGGACTGTGGTGGCGGGAACGGTGCTGTCCGGAACGCTCAAGACCGGCGACCGCGTGGAAATCCTGCCCGCCGCTGTGGAAGCCCGCGCCAAGCGCATACAGGTTCACAAGAAGGACGTGTCAGTCTGCCGCATCGGCGAGCGGGCGGCGATTAATCTACCGGGCATTGAAAAGGAGCAGGTCAAGCGCGGAGACCTTCTGGCGACGCCCGCTCACTACCGCCCCAGTTATATGCTTAACGCTCGCTTGCTGCACCTGTCCGCTTCCGGCAAATCCTTCGAAAATCGCACGCGGATTCGGCTTCACTTAGGCAGCTCGGAGATACTGGGGCGGGTGGTTCTGCTGGAAGGGCAGCCTCTGGCGCCGGGCGAGTCAGCCTTTGTTCAATTCCGCCTTGAAGAGCAAGCCATGGCAGACGTCGGCGACAGGTTTGTCATTCGAAGCTTTTCAGAAGGACGGGTGTTAGGCGGCGGCGTTATTCTGGAAACCCATCCCCAGAAGATAAGCCTCGCGGCGCCGGACGAACTGAAACGTTTGAAACGCCTCGAATCGGCCGAACCTCGCGAAATTGTCAGGCAATATCTCGACCGGATTGAGAAGGGCTTGGCCGACACGGAAACCATCGCCCATGAAACATCCTTTCTGACAGCTGACATCGTGGACGTGCTCGCCGCCATGCACCGCGACAACGAAGCGCGTATCATCGAACCGGCGCCGCGTTGGGGAGTCGTGCTGGGGCAGCGCTTTGCCGAATGGCGAAGGGAGTTTCTAAAATACCTCGATGATTTCCACGCTCAGAATCCTCACATCCAAGGCGCTCGACGCTCCGACATCAAGGCGCGGTTGATGCCGCGAGTGACGCCATCTGTCTTCGACGCCCTATTGGAAGAGTTAGTTGAGGCTGGCAGTATCAGCGTCGCGGGTGAATTGGTGCGGCGGGCGGGCTTTGAGATTCAACTCTCGGAGGACCAAAGCCAGATAAAAATCAAACTGGAGGCGCTGTTTCACGACCAGTTGTTCACGCCGCCTTCACCGGAGGAGGCTTTCGAGGGATTTAACGCTGACAGAAAGACCCTCGATTCGGTGCTGACCGCGTTGGTGGAGCTGGGAATCCTCGTGAAACTTCACACTCCCGAAGGCAAGCCCATCTATTTCCATCGGGAAGCCTTGCAGGAAGCGAGGCAGAGGCTGCTGAAGTTCTTCGAGGAGCACACGGAGATGAGGTTCTTCGAGTTCCGGGAGCTGATTGATTCCACACGAAAGTTCACCACTCCAATACTGACATACTTCGATTCGGAAGGTTTGACCATGCGCACCGGAGATGTGAGGGTGTTGAGGGAAAGGTAGAATGCATAATGCAGAATGCAGCATGCGGAATATTGTGCGAAAGGTCTAAAGCCAGAAGCCTACAGCTTACAGCTCACAGCATACAGCCTATTTCACCAGCGCCGTCTTGGCCATCTTCACCCGACCCGCCGCTTCCAGCCGCAGCATGTAAATCCCCGTTGGCAAATTGGCGGCATTCCAGACTACCTGATGCCACCCCGGCGGCGTGAGTCCTCGATGCAGCACCGCCACCTGCCGGCCGGAGACGTCGAAGGCTCTCAAAGTCACCACCTCGGAGCGGTCCGCGCCGAACACTATAGTGGTCAAGGCGTTGAAAGGATTGGGATGAACCGAGCCAATCGAAAACTCAGCCGGTATATCGCCTTCAGGTCCAAATAATCCCTCCGGCGGGAACGTCATCAAAAATCGCCGTGAGCATTCGACTGTGTCCCGGTCTGACACCGCCTTCACCCACCAGTTGACCGGCCAGGCAGCGTCGTAAGACAAGTCCAGCGTATCCAGCTTGAGGAGCAGATTCGGTTCAAGGGCCTTGACCCAAACGGAATCACCGCCTGTCTCGAGCCAGAGACGATACTCAACTTGATCCTCCGGATTGGGATCAACAGATTGACTCCAGGCGAAGATCGCATAATATGACCTTAATTGGTAGAGGTCCGGAGGCGCTGTCAACTCGAAATCAGAAGGCGGAGCCTCAAACATGAATTGGAAGGGCTGGTTGCACTCAATGACATGAGCGCCGCTGACAGCGGTGACCGACCAGGTGGCATAGTGTTGTCTCAGCCAGTTTTGATCCACATTGACCGTATCAAAATCCACCTCAACAGTGTGTTCGGTGGTCGCCAATCGGATAAGAGTATCCTCCGCGGCAATGGACAGAGTGTAGGTGGTCTGCTGAAGCGGATTGGGATCGTCAGCGGGCTCCCAGGAAAAAGCGACGCGGGGTCCATCCACTGAGGTCTCGTGGGGCGGCCTCTGAAGTCCGAAATGCGGGGGCGGCAGGTCGTCCAAAACCCTCATCGAAACGTAAATATGTGCTCGACCGCTGTCCGCGTTGTGATGGAACAAGAGTTCACCTTCGAATAGCGTGTCCGGCAATTCGGCTGAGTCGAAGTTAAGGACGAAATTTCTGGATTCACCGGTGTTGATGCGGCCGGTGTCAGCTTCAACCTGCTCGCCGTTTTCGACGACGTCCAGCATGAACCAATCGCGGCGGGCTTCTAGCTGCCAGATGTTGATTCGGTCATCCGCGCCTTGATTAGAGACCGTCATAATCACCCAGCTATAGACGTCGAACTGCTTGGTGATAAAGCAGCCTTCCGGCTGTCCGCCGTCTTCGGGGAAAAGGAAGGTCACCTGCCGAACGTCATTGGGATTCTCAACGTTGACCTTGCTAATCGTCTGGTTTCCTGTTTCTCTGTCTTTATGGAAGATATACAATCCGCAGCCATCGGGATCATCCGGCCAATAGGCCAATCCGTATATTCGCAGTTCATTGCGTGGAATGGGACCCAGTTCCGCAGGTTCGCCGTCGCGGGTGTAAGCGACGGGATTGGTGGTGGTGCTGCTTATCCAAAGCACCTCATGTTCCGGATCCCAGGCGATGGCGGTGGAGGGGTCATAAGGCGCGTCAAATTGCCGCAGCACTTCGCCTTCCTTGGTCATCCCAAATACGACATTGCCTCTCAGACTGACGCATCCCCAAATCAACTCACCGTCCCAGGCCAGGTCGCGCATACCGCGGTCATCGCCTTCAAGCCTCGGCTGAGGAAAACTCCGCTGGTAGTTGCCTTCCCGGTCGAAAACATAGATGCAGGTTTCGCCATCATTGGATCCCGATACATAGAACTCGTTGTCAATGAAAGCTACTCCCATTATCTTGGAATCGCCGACCATCGATCCGAAAGGATAAGTGCGGCGGAACTCCCAGGGCGCGGCGTTGGAATCCCCCAGAAGCCTTTTTTCAATGAGCCAGTCGAGCGGTCCATTGCCGGTGTTGGTCAAGGTAAATTGGACCGTAGAATTCATGTCGGGGTCAATCGCGGTGTTAAGTTCCCAAGTGGAAGAGTTGAATTCAGGATGCAGTAATCCGAAGTTTATCTCAAGATTCTGTCCCGTTTCCAGCTCAAGCTGGCAATAGGTCGAGTCGTTCCAGCCCTGCTTGCAGGCGGTGATGTCAAACGGCAGCGCCCAGGCGTCCTGAATGCTCCAGTTGCCGTTGGCGTCGGTATATGACACCTGCCCGTAAGACGTCAGAATGAGGACATTCTCCATCGGCTGCTGGGTGGCGACGTCGATGACATTGCCATAGAGCGCGCCGCGGGACGCCTCTGGAGAGGTGGTGAACAGCAGCGCTCGCTGATTTGCAATCGCAGCGGAGGCTGTAGGATAGACGTTGCCGCTGAAGTAATTCAGCCCCTGTCGTCCGTTGGGACTGCATATCCCCACGGAGCAATACTCAGGATACGCACCGCGGGGTATCTCTGGAATGGTCTTGTAGTGAAATTCTATCACACCGTCGTCGCCGACAACGGGAAAGAATTCCTCGTTGAGCAGCTTAACCTGAAACGTCAGTCGGGAGTTGGAGTTTAGGCAGGGGATATTGTTCCACTCGACGATGAAGGCATGTTCAGGCTCGGCATGGCAGGTGAAGATGCTGGCGCCGTTCGCTGAAACGCTCAAATCATCCCAATAGGGCGCGAGCATTCCGAAGGAGCCGTTTATCATCCTATCGAGAGGGGTGTTCTCGTATTGGATGCAAAGATTAAGATTGCCGCCCATGGCGATGAAGCCGTTCTCGCTGATGGTTATACGGTCAAAGACCTGCCCGTAAAACTGAAACGGAAACGGCAGATTGACTTCCCAGATGGGATCCTGACGGTTGCCCTGATTTCTCAGCGCGGTTCCTTCGTAATCGTAGTTTCGGTCGTCGGGATTGATTTCAATCCAGTTGTAATCCGGGGCGCGTTCCCAATCACTGTCGGTATTGTCAAAGCAAACGTATCCGTAACCGTCGGGGCCGAGGGGACCGTTTCTTCGCGGCTGTCCGATTTGCAGAGTGAAGGAAATAGTATCGGCGGGATCGTCTTCTTGGACGCGCAGCAGGAGCATCATTGGAACCCGTAATCCCGGAGTCGCCAAGGGGCTGGGATTGATTTCGAAATGGTCGCCTTCGCTTTGCACCGATTGTTCGGGCTGTAATGCCTGGTAGGAATCAACCGGATCGATGATCTGTATCCATTGACTTTCAGTGAAAAGTCTGGCAATCATGGGCGGGGATCCCAGTTCGCCGGTATTTGCCAGTCTTAGATCTAAGGTCATCAGACGCGGTTCGACAATGCTGCCGGGAATAATCGAACTCAACTCCAATTGAGGAGCTTCGAATTCAATTTTGATGTAACTCTCCCACGCGCCGTTTTGGCCGATGAGGCGGGCATTTAATCCCGCGTTGGATTCTCTGAACGTCGAACTCGCCATAGTTACGGTGACCGTCTCTTCGGCTTGAACTGTCTGACCCGCGTTGATGTCTCCGAAATGCAGATCCACATCTTCGCATGAAATCCAGGGGGAGGCGGAACTGAAAAATCCTGCAACATCTTGAGCGTTGGTTCGATTGCTGGCATTATAAGCAGCAATGGTAAGGGTGGCGGTTTCACCAGGATTCAAGACGCCGTCGTTGTTGCCGTTCTGTTCATCATTGATGTTTTCAATTGCCGCATACACATACAGTTGAGAATTCTGGGTATCCACGTCGTCATAGAAGGGCATCAGACCATCGCCGGTGACGGTGATTATGCAGTCGTTGGCGATTCCGTCGGGGATAATGAGCTGGCACCAACCGCTTTCATCCGTGAAGCCGGAAGCGATCAATTCTCCCGGGCGCGTCAAGGTCACCAGCGCATTGGCGACAGGCTCGTCGTCCTCTGATTCTAAGACATTAACGTCAAAGAAGTTGCGGTCGGGTGACACGACGTCGTCAAACTGAACTGAAAGCCGTGTGGGCCTCCCCAACCAGACTGATTGCCCAGGATCGCCCAACACTCGGTATTCCCGGGCGAATCCGCTGTAAGTACCGGGGATGGTATAGTCGAGCATCAGCATTGCGAGCGCTCGCGCCCATCCCAGCGGCAGCTTCTCAATCAGCAATCCACGTGCCATGCCTCCGCAAAGCACGTTGCAGGGAAGGGTGGCGGGATTGTGACCGGTTCCCGTCATGACTGAGGGTCCGATCGGCTGGTTTAGTGTGCCGTAATTCCAGATCTGGTCAACTTGAGAAGGCGTATGACCACCGCCTACGGACACGTAAACCGGGAAGAACTGCCCATTAATCGAGATGCCACGACTTAAGCCTCTCTCAAAAACTACGTTTAAACCGCCGTTGTTCATCCAATCGGTCGGTGAGCCCTGCCCTCCGTCATAAGAATACCACAGCACGTTGGGAAAACCGGCGCGCCTCTCGGCTTCAGCTATCCACGTGATGGTGTGGTCCATGGCCGGGGTGCGGTTTCCCACTTGATTCGCCATCGCTCCGGCTCGGTCAACCCAAGCCATGTTATTGCCCGTCCAGGGATCGCGCTGATAGCCAAGGGCGCGGCTGATGACGACGCCGGCTTGATCTGGATAGGTCGCTCCCAGCCGACCAACCGCCACTTCCGGAAGGTGGTCGTTGTTGCCGTCCAGGCAGCCGTAGGTCACATCATAGTTGGGTGATTGCTCGTTATAGGGGCCTATGATGCAGGCGATTTCCAGAGGTGGATCCCAATTTTGATAACCATCTCTTATCTCTTCGTTCTTGAGATTCTCGCCGTTGTCCTCATTATATACAATTTCCACATGCCGCCCGCAGGCGCGCTCCCAATCAGCAAGCCGGTTGACGTGGGGTTCAACCTGGTTCCGCGATAATGCTGTGGCGATAAGATAACCGCCTCGCGGCAGTCTTTCGCCGCCGTCGTCGCGCTGAGGTCCGTTAAAGGCCAGGGCATGGAGAAACTTATAGGCATCCTTGGTGAAGTTGTGCGGGAGAAGCTCCTCGACACTGTTGAGCTGAACTCCATCAACTGGTTTGACGCGGATTGCGGTCTGAAGATTATGATGCACAAGGTAGGTCTGATTGACCGCGTCGTACTGAACGGGGTGAATTGACACCGGCACCAGCCGAACGCCCCGGAAGGTCTGCGATGAGCCCACCTGGACTATGTCAGTTGGATAAATGCCGTTGACTTTGACAGCGCAGGTTTGTGGATTGGGGGAGGCGTCATCAGCGAGTTCGGAACGGAAGGGCCAGGGAGGAGCCGACGCCGTCATCTCATCGACATCGTCATAAAGGACCTCAACTTCCACCTCACCACCGACGGGGACGATAAACACCCGGGTTACCTCCGGTAGAGCCGGAAGCCCTTCGAGGGTGACGAATCCTTCGCCGGGGAGCGTGAAATCAAGAAAGTCCTGACCGTCAATCTCAACGGCATTGGTTTCCAGAGCCTGAACGGTGAATGACAACACTAAATCGGTCGGTTGCTCTGACAGCAGAGTGATCAATGGGTCAACACGGGAGTTGGACTCTGCCTCTGCTGCGATGCAGGTCGTGAACAGCAAAACCAGCAACAAACCTTTCATTTCGGAGCCTCCATTTCACCGGTAGCGAGCAGGTCAAGTCATGTCCTCGGCACAGCGGCGGCTGACGCACACAAGTAAAAGCTAAACTGAGTCAAAGGGAAAGGAATTCAGGGAGCCGGAGCGGTTCGTGTGAACAGCAACACGAATAAGAGAGCGTTTATCTATTGAATGCAAGTTAAGCATAATCCATGCCACTCATTCAATATAACTCGTCATTACTCAAAGTCAACGCTCTCTAAGCATGTTTAACAAAAAAATAGTAAGAAGGCGCCATGCTAACGTCGTATGCTGTTTGATGTTATAAGGCCCACGGAGCGGGTATTAAAGGGAGCAGTAACTATTGGACCTAAGCTGTCATTCCTGCGAATGTGGAAATCCATCTCATACTTCCTCCAGATGTTGCCCTTTGGTTCAAATCGCCTACAAGTAAAATAGGCCTAGAAACAATCAGGTCCGTTTTTCTTTTTTTCTTGGTTTAGAATAGGGATTGAGAGAAAATATCCCCAAACAACGGCTGAATATATTGCAAAGCCAAGCAAATCATGCATGTTTGAGCCAATTGAATCAGGCAGGCATTGTGTTCACGGCGCAGTCTGTTGACGACTTTGGAGGACTTTTGCCTTCTGAAGGAGGAATTCAATTTCAATCAAAGGAATAGTTCGTTATCTTAGAACATATCCTGCAGGATATATTAAGGGTGCATTTTCTTTTGAACATTGAAAAAATGCGTCGAAGACGCATCATTCCAGCGAAAGCTGGAATCCAGAGGGATTGGGGGCTGGATCCCCGCTTGCGCGGGAATTGTCATGGTGGCTTCCCCACCACGGAA